>NZ_WPCD01000192.1:0-6883 GCF_009741955.1 Halogeometricum sp. CBA1124
TCGGCAGGTCCCCGCGCACGGGCACCCAGTCGCGGACGACGAGGGGGAGGAGGAGGACGACGACGCCGCCGAGGAGCGTCGGCACCCACAGCGTCGTCGGGACGCTCATCTCTTGGAGGACGAGGCGCTTGCCCACGTCGCTGACGGCGTAGCAGGCGGCGCTGAGCAGGGCCAACTGCGCGGGCCGGGCGGTGACCGCCTTCCGCAACGGGTCGAGGAGGTAGCCGCGGCGGTAGTTCGCGACGTACACCGCGAGGGTGGCGACGACGACGCCCGCAATCTGAATCAGTTCGAGCCGTTCCTGCAGGAACAGCACCTCGATAGGGAGGACGAACACCGGCACCACCTTGTTGATGGGGGCGACGTAGGACACTTCGCCCGCGTCGAGGGCCGCGAGGAAGACGAGGAAGGCGGCCGCCGTCGTGACGACGGTCAGGAGGAGGATTCCCGCGTCTGCGACGCCGATGGTCCCCGCGTCGGGGACCGCGGACGGCGGCGTCGACAGCGTGAGCGGGAGGTACCACAGGATGGCGGCCACGTTGACGCAGACGGTCAGGACGGTGCCCGGGTAGTCGAAGTAGCGCTTGAGCGCGAAGATGTACGTCCCCCAGACGAACGCGGCGACGACGGCGTAGCCGACGCCGGCGGGAGCGAGAGCGAGAGACCGCCCGACTGGAGGGCGACGGCGGCGAGCGAGGCGTCCATCTGGTCTGTCGCTGTCGCCGCCGCCACGAAAACCGTTCGATTGCGGCGTCGCCGGCGCCCCTTGGCGTGCGAGACGGTACCGTGGCTCAGAAAAAACGATGCTTCGGCGTCGACACCGTCGACCATGGAGGACTACGGGTACGTCGTCAACGTCGACGGCGCCGTCGTTCGGGACGGCGAGTACCTCTTCGTCGAACGCGGTGCGGACGAGTCGCACGCCGCCGGGTCGCTCGCGTTCCCGGGCGGGAAACTGGAGCGTCCGCCCGGTGGAGAGGAGACGATAGAGCGGGCGGTCGAACGCGAACTCGCGGAGGAGGTCGGCGTCGAAGTCGGCTCCGTGGAGTACGTCTGCAGTCGGACGTTCGAGGCCGACGACGGGACTCCCTGTCTCAACGTCGTCACCCTGTGCGAACACGTCGGCGGCGAGGCCCACCGCGGCGCCCCGGAGGAAGTCGCGGCGGTCCGATGGCTCACGCCCGCGTCGCTCGCCGAACGGGACCGCGCCCCCGACTATCTCCGCCGCGACGTCGAACGAATCGAGCGGTTCCGCGAGTCCCGGACCGCCTGAGGCGCGTCAGGGTCGACCGCGGCGACCGCCCGCCCTACTTCAGACCGCGCACGTACGTCTGCTCGTGTTCGGGGAACACCGTCTCGACGGTGTCCGGCCCGTGTTCCTCGGCGATGAGCGCGCGGAGTTCAGTCTCGTAGTCGCCCTTCGTGATTCGTTCGGAGGGGCCGCTCTCGACCTCCAAGTTGGCGTCCACGAGTCGGTCCACGGCCCGACGGCCGAAGCCGGACAGCGGTGCCAGGTAGTCCACGTCGTGCCGGTCTTCGAGGCTCTGCGCCTGCGCTCGCGAGACGGTGGGCACCCGGTCGTCGCGGCGCGTCCCGTCGGCGATGGCGTCCACGTCCAACTCGGCCACGCGTTCGAGGGCGTGTTCGTGGACCTGTTGGATGCCGTTACGCGGGTAGCCGTCCTCGACCATCCGCGCGGCGGCCGACTCGGCCACCTCCCGGTCGAGTTCGACCACGTCGAAGTCGTAGCCGAGTCTGTCGGCGGCGTCGCGGGCGTGTTCCCAGTCTCCCGTGACGTCGAAGTGAGCCGTCACGAGCGTCACCTCGTAGAACGAATCGAGCAGGAGGGCGGCCAGCGTCGAGTCCTTGCCGCCGCTGTAGAGGAGCGCGAGGTCCACGCCGTCTATCGCCGCCGGATGTTGAAGCTCTTCGAGTCGGGCTGAAGCTCTCGAAGCAGGTCCTTCATCTGGTCCTCGTCGATGCGGTCCTGGATGCGGCCGCTCTGCGCGAGTGCGACGAGCTGTTGTTTCACCTTCTCGGCGAAGTCGGGCTTCGACATCTCGACGGCGTTCAGTCGCTGGCGGGCGCCGTCGGTGAGGTACTGCTTGAGGAGCGCGTCCTGTTGCGCCTCGGCCTGTTCGCGGGCGGCCTCCTGTGCGGCCTCGTCCTGCTGGCCGCCCTGCCCCTGCGCCTGTTCCTGCAGTTTCTCCATCTTCTCCTGTCGAAGCTTCTCCAGTCGGTCGTCGTCGGGATTCCCACTCATACCTACAGATTCTCTCGCATTCTGAAAACGATTACGGACGTCCCGGCGCGTCGCCGACGCTGTCCGAGGGCGACGTCCGGAAAACTTCGCGGCGAATCGGTTACGCGTAGCGCTCGAGGTCCGGTCGGTCGAGCGACTCGAAGACGTCGGCGGCGGCGTTGTCGAGGAAGCTCCGTCCCTCGTCGGTGATGACGCGTCCCTCACCCTGCGCCGTGCGGACGAGACCCTCTTCTTCCAACTGCTGGAGGATGGTACGGATGATGTTCTTGCTACCGGTGTCGGAGTGCTTGCCCGAGACGACGTAGCGGTTGGAACCGCGCTTGCGGCCGCCGTACTCCGTCGAGAGTCGGTCCACGCCGACGGGACCGTTCATCGCCACCTTCCGCAGGAGCGACGCCGCACGGACGAACCAGAAGTCGTCCTGCTGGGGCGGGAGTTCGCGGGTCTGCCCCGTCTTCGCGAAGGCTATCCACTCCGGCTGTTCGATGCGGTCCTCGAGTCGCTCGGCGACGTCCTCGATGAGGGCGTCCGCCGGAACGTCGTAGAGGGTTACCATGTTGAGTCGATATTCTGGATGGCGTCGTTTAAAGCATCGTATCGGGTCTACGGCGCGAGAGCGGCTCTCACGGCTTCGAACTGCGACGCGCGACCGCTCGTCAGGCCGTCGAGTCGCGGAAGCTCACCCACGCCATCACGCCGCCGCCGAGGAGCGTCGGCACCCAGTACACCGCCCCGCGGAAGATGACGATGGCGGCGACGGCGATGGACTTCGTGACGGCGGGCAACGGCGCGGCCAACAGGAGGACGACGAGGACGCTCTCGATGCCGCCCGCGCCCCCCGGAAGCGGCGTCACGCCCGCGATGGCCCCGATGGGGACGACCAGCATCGCTATCGACAGGGGTATCTGGATGCCGATGGCGCGAAAGGAGAGCCAGAGGCCGAGCATCTGACAGAACCAGCCGAACGCCGAGGCGCCGAGGGCGAGTGCGAGTCCGCGCGGGTTCGTCGCCACGCGTTCGATGGCGCGGAAGAAGCCGTTGATACGCCGTTCGATGCCGCCCTCTGTCGGCACCGGGATGCGCGGCGCGCGCGCGGCGACCCAGCGGATGGCCGGCGTGAACGCGGAGACGACGCGCTCTTCGAGGCGGTAGCGGCGCTGCCACGCCACGTACCCGAGCGACGGCACCGTCACCGCGAGGACGACGACGGCGACGAGTGCCAACACGAGGTCCCGGTTCGTCCCGAGGGTGATTTCGGTGGCGTAGTAGAGCGCACCGACGAGGGCGATGGTGATGGAGGGGACGAAGTTCAGCGTGTCGACGCTGGCGATGGCCGCGAGACTCGTCTCGTACTCGGCGTCGGCCGACTGCGAGATGAGGTACGCGGTCACCGGTTCGCCGCCCGCCTGCCCGAACGGGGTGATGTTGTTCGAGAACATCGCGCCCGAGAAGACGAAGAAGGACTTCGGGAACGAGAGGTCGACGCCGAGGACGCCGAGGACGGTTCTGAGCGCGAGGCTCCACGCCGCCAACCACGCCAGCGTCGCGAGGACGACCAGCCCCACGGTGCCGGCGTCGGCCATCCGGAGCGTGTCGACCAACTCGCCGACGCCGGCGAAGTAGAACAGAACGGCGAACACCGCGAACGCGCCGAGGAAGCCGAGGACCGTGGCGCGGAGGTTCTCGCGGGCCATGTGCCGCATCTCGGCCGTGGACGCAATCAACCCATCGAAACCGCACGGTAGCGTGCGGGTCGCTATCGCACGGCGTCGCGGACGACGAGGTTTTTGTCCGTCGGGTGGTCAGGGAGTGGCATGGACGAACGCTCGGCGCTTCGCCTCCTCGCCGCGGACCTGCCGGCCGCGGGCGACGACGCCGCCGTCGTGAACGGACTGGTGGTGACGACGGACATGCTCCACGAGACCACCGATTTCCCGACGGGGACGACGCGGTACACCGCCGGGTGGCGCGCCGTCGCGGCGTCGCTCTCGGACGTGGCCGCGATGGGCGCCGACGCGACGGCCGCCGTCGCCGCCTACGGCGCGCCCACCCTCGACGAGACGGAACTGCGAGACTTCGTCCGCGGCGCGCGCGAGGCGTGCGAAGCGGTCGGTGCCGACTACGTCGGCGGTGACCTCGACACCCACGGGGAGTTCACCGTCGCCACGACCGCCCTCGGAGAGACGGACGCCCCCCTCCTGCGGTCGGGCGCGACGCCGGGCGACGTGGTGTGCGTCACCGGCGCTCTCGGCCGAAGCGCCGCCGCCCTCCGCGCGTTCGACGCCGGCGACCACGACAGGGCGAACGACCTGTTCCGGTTCACGCCGCGCGTCGCCGCCGGCGTCGCCCTCCGACCGCACGCGACGGCGGCGATGGACTCCTCGGACGGCCTCGCCCGGTCGCTCCACCAACTGGCCGACGCCTCCGACTGCGGCTTCGAGGTCGAGTGGGACGCGGTGCCCGTCCACGACGCGGTGACCGACTACGCCCGGGACCCCGACGACGAACGCGCGATGACCGCGTACTTCGGCGAGGACTTCGAACTCGTGTTCACGCTCCCGGCGGGCGCCGTGTCCGCCGTCCGCGACGCCTTGTCGATTCCGCTCACCGTCGTCGGCGACGTGACGCGGGAGGGAGTGCTCGCCGACGATGTCCCACTTCCCGACGCGGGCTACACGCACGCGGACGACTGAGTGGAGCCCGAGCGCTCGAAATCGGTTCTCTCCTGTTTTCACCGCGCTCAGAGCGTCATGACTTCGATGGGGACGAGGAGGAAACAGAGCGCGCCGAGCGCGAACGTGAGGACGCCGACGGCCATCCGCGCGGGGCCGATGGGCGAGTCGTCCACGGGGTTGGCGGGGCCGCGGTAGGCGATGAAGATGGCGAGAAAGCCCCAGAACACCCACAGACCGACCGACTCGTTGAACGAGTAGCCGAGGACGTAGTGGAGGTAGGCGGCGAGTCCGAACAGGGCGACGGGGACGAACGCCGCGAGTCGCTCCTGCGCCTCGCCGAGCATCGCGCGGACGATGTGGCCGCCGTCCAGTTGGCCGACGGGCAGGAGGTTCAGCACGGTGAAGAACATCCCCACCCACCCGCCGATGATGACCGGGTGGACGGTCACCGTCGGGTCGGCGTAGTTCGTCGGTTGGCCCAGCACCGTCGCGATGAGGTTCAACAGCGGCGGGTTGTTGAAGACGATGACCTGTCCGCTGCCGCGAATCACCGACTCGGGGACGGTCATCGGCGGCAGCGAGAGCCCGATTGCGGTGACGACGACGGTGGCCACCAGTCCCGCCAACGGGCCGGCGACGCCGATGTCGAACAGCGCTCGTCGGTCCGGCATCTGCCCGCGCATCTGGATGATGGCTCCGAGCGTCCCGAACGGGACGAAGAAGGGGATGAGATACGGCAACGACACGTCCACCCCGTGATACCGGCTGAGCGCGTAGTGGCCGAGTTCGTGCGTCGTCAGGACGCCCAGAACCGCGGCGGTGAACGGCCACGCTCGCAGGACCGAGAGCGGTTCGGCTCGAATCTCCGCGAACGGGATGTGGTACCACGCGAGTGCACCGACGACCATCGTCGAGACGACGGTGGCGAGGAACAGACCGAGGTTCTTCCACGGGATACCCTCGGTGCCGTTCGTCACCGGACGCGCCACGATGACGTCCTCGCGCCCCGAGGGCGTCGTTGCGACCTGTATCTCGTAGCCGGCCTGTCGGAACGAGGGCCACACCTCGCGGACGAGCATCTGCTCCGGGACCAGCGACTCCCCGTAGTAGAGGATACGGTCGCCGTCGCGCCTCGTCTCGTGGAGGCTGAAGACGGATTGGAGGGCTTCGACCGGCGGCATTCCCGCCGAATCGCCTGCGTCCATCACCGCGTCGTAGGGTACACGCGGCTATAAAACTCGTGTCGCGAAGAGAGAGCGGGTGACGGGGGTCCGTCGCGCGGGACGCGACCGACGGGGGACGGTCGGTCGCGCCGGGAACGGGTTCGGATGCTGGAGCGTCGTCCGAACGACGGGTGGCTATCTGCGGGTCGTTTCAGGGCGGTACGGGGTTATGCCGACGGTTCGACGCGCCACGTGGTCGCACTCGTGTACGACCACTTCTCGATGGTCAGCTCCGTGGCCGACTCGCGGAGTTTCACCATCAGGGCGCCGATCTCCTTCGGCGAGAGTCCGACCTCGTCCGCGATGAACTTCGACTTGAAGTACATCTCGCCGTCCTGTGCCTTCTCCTGAAGGTACTGCTTCAGACGGTCTTCCTTCGAGAGTTCCTTCGCGGCGGGTTCGGTGGAGGGGTTTACGGTTGCGCTCATCTGTGTCACCTCGATTCACCCTATGCCGTCGGGGGAGAATATAAAGGGGTGAACGTTAGGGGTAATTCGGCCGCTTTCAACCGTGAATCGACCAAAACGGTGCATTTCAAAACCCGCTCAGAAACAGTTAGATGTTTTATGACTCATTTTGATTCTTTATTTCTTGTATCCTTCTAAGGAACTTACTTAGGTCGAAATTCGGTCACGACTCCCCCTCGGCGCCGCGTCGGGTCGCGGAAACAGACCGATTAAGCGAGCGAACCGTCTCCGCCGGGCCGTTTCGTCCGTCGCGCG
>NZ_WPCD01000197.1:0-6769 GCF_009741955.1 Halogeometricum sp. CBA1124
AGACGACGTAGCCGCGGGCCGCCAGCAGTTGGAACTCGTGCCACATCGTCCCAGACGCGGACCACATCGCGTGCGGGCCGCCGTGAATCTCGACCGCGAGGGGGTACGTCTCGTCCTCGCTGAAGTCCGGCGGCGTCAGCACCCAACCCTGCACCTCGCCGCCGTCGGACTCGAACCACAGTTCCTCGGGTTCCTGCACGTCCACGTCGGCGAGGTAGTCGGCGTTCACCTCGGTCAGGCGCGTCTCCTCGCCGTCGGCGAACGCGAACACGTCGCCGCGGTGGTCCCACTCGCTCTTCGCGAGTGCGAGGACGGGCGCGTCGTCGTCCCCGCCGACCGAGAACCCGGTGGCGTGGCCCTCGTCGGCGAGGAGTTCGGGGTCTGTCGAGGCATCCGCGGCCACGCGACGGGCGACGTAGTGACCCTCGTCGGGCGTGAGGAAGTAGACGTGTTCCTCCGACGGCCCCCACGCGAACCCGGCCGAGAGGTCGACGGTCCGGTCGAGGTTCTCCGTTGGGACGACCGTCTCGTCTCTCTCGGGGTCGTACACTTCGAGGTCCGTGCTCCGCATCGACAGGCGTTCTTCCGGCGTGCGGCCGTAGGCGACGCGGCCGTCCGAGGCCACGTCCATCACGAGTCCCCAGCAGGTCGTCCGCGTCACGTCGGTCAGGTCGCCGGTGGCGAGGTCCACCGACTGGATGTCGATGACGACGCTGTCGTCGGGTTCGACGTCGCCCTGCGGGTACTTCACGCCGACGTAGAGCGTGTCGTCGTCGCGCCACGCGGGCGCACGTGGTCGAGTTCGCCGTCGGTGACGCGTTCGACGCGGCCGTCGTCGGCCTCGCTGTCGACGCCCTCGCCGTCGACGTGGGCGAGGTAGACGTGGTCGACCGTGCCGTCGCGGTAGCGTTCGTGCTGGCGGTACACCAGTCGGTCGACGACCCGCGGGTCGGGCGTCTCGCGTTCGTACTCCTCGTCCGGGAGGGCGACGTCGCGCCCGCCTCACGTTCCGCCTCGGTCGTCGCCTGCTGGAAGGCGATGCGGGTGCCGTCGGGACTCCACTCGATGCCGGAGACGCCGCCGGGAACGTCGGTCACCCGTTCGGCCTCGCCGCCCGCCATCGGGAGGACCCACAACTGCGGTCGGTCGTCGTCCGCGCCGCGGGTGGAGACGAAGGCGAGTCGGTCGCCGGACGGACTCCACCGGGGCGCGGAGTCGACGCCCTCGCTGATGGTGAGTCGGCGCGGGTCGGCACTGCCGTCGGTCGGGACGACGTACACCGTCTGTTCGTACGATTTCTCGTCCGTCGGCACCTTGCGGACGAACGCGACGCGCGTCCCGTCGGGAGAGACCTGCGGGTCCTCGACCTGCACGATGTCGTGGTAGTCCGTCGCGGAGACCGGATTCATGCCCCGGCTTTCGGCACGTCCGGTGAAAGTGTTACGCCCACCGGCGGAGACGGCCGCGAGGTCACCTCAGAACCGGCCGACGCCGAACCGCTCGCACTCGGACGCACCGTCACCGCGCACCGCGTCGGCGACCAGTTTCCCGCTGTACGGACCCAACTGCAGGCCGGTCGGGCCGTGTCCCGTGCAGAGGTACGCGCCCGAGACGCCCGGAACCGGCCCGAGGACGGGCAGACCGTCGGGGGTCAGCGGCCGCAGACCGACGCGTTCCTCGCGCACCGCGGCGTCGGCGAGGCCGGGCGCGACGCGGACCACCTCCTCGAACACCTCCAGGAGCCCCCTCGACGGTGGTGTGCGGGGCGTAGCCCGCGCCGGTCTCTCGGGTCGCGCCGGCGACGACGCGCCCGTCGTTCCACGGCACCAGGTACTGCTCGCGGAACGCGCTGACGATGGGCCAGTCCTCGGTGTCGGCGGCGACGTCGAGGTGGACTATCTGCCCGCGTTGGGGTTCCACCGGCACCTCGACACCGAGTTGCGACGCGAACGTCTTCGACCACGCGCCGCCGGCGACGACGACGTTCGCGGCGTCGATTCGCTGGCCGGATTCGAGTACGACGCCGCGGACGGTGTCGGCGGCGACGGAGAGCCGTTCCACGCTCGCCTCGCGCGTCCGGAGTCCGTGTGTCCGCCCCGCCCGCCGGAGTGCCCCCTCGAACTCGCGGCCGTCGACGCGCGCGGCGTCGTCGGAGCGGAACGCCCGTTTCGGCTCCGCCAGCGGCGGAAACGCCGCCTTCGCCGCCGCTGGGTCGAGTTCGTGGACCGTCCCCGGTTCGGGCGTCCCGAGTCGCGCCTGTCGGTCCCGGACGCGTTCCAGTGCCGCCTCGTAGGCGTCGACTTCGGCGTCGTTCAGGGCGGCGGTCAAGAGGTCACATTGCGTGTAGCCGTGCGGGCCGTCCTGCTCCCGTTCGAGGGCCGCGACCAACTCCTCGTAGTAGTCGACGGCCTCGACGGCGAACTCGACCCACGTCTCGTCGTCCCGGCTGGTCGTCCCCGGCGAGAGGATACCCGCGCCGGCGTCGGTGGCGCGGCCCTCGTCGCGGCGGTCGACGAGAAGCGTCTCGCGCCCGCGCGGGCGAGGTGATAAGCGACGGACGACCCGACGATGCCGCCGCCGACCACGACTGCCTCGTATCGGTCGGTCATGGTGCTGGGCACGGCGGCCCGCGGCGTGATACTGTCGGTGCCGGCGGTGCGGGTGGGCGAGTCGGGGTCACTCGATGTCGGCCCGACCGCTGGTCGCACTTCGAATCCGGTCGCGCAGGTCCGCGGCGTCCTCGACGGACGCGCGCACCGCGAACGACACGTCCGCCTCGTAGTCGGCGTCGAACTCGACGCCCGCGCTCTCCAACAGGCCGCGCACGGACCCCGAGTCGTCGTAGGCGACGGTGACGGCGAACGTCTCGTGCGGCACCTCCTCGACGGTGCCGGCGTCGGCGACGGCGTCCTTCACGCCGCGGGAGTACGCGCGGGCGAGGCCGCCGACGCCGAGGTTGGTGCCGCCGTAGTAGCGCGTGACGACGGCGACGACGTTCCTGATGTCCTGTTGCACGAGGACGTTCAGCGCGGGCTTGCCCGACGACCCGGAGGGTTCGCCGTCGTCCGAGGAGTACTCGCGGAGCATGGTGCTCCCGCCGGACGATTCCCCCCCGGCCGGGACGCGGTAGGCGGGGACGTTGTGCGTCGCGTCGGGGTGTCGCGCCTCTATCTGCTCGACGAACGCCTCCGCCTCCGCGACGGTGTTCGCGCGATCCACGTAGCCGACGAACTCCGAGCCGCGGACCTCGAAACTGGCCTCGCCGGGGCCGGCGACGGTGCGGTAGGCGTCGGTCATGGACGAAGTTGGCGCGGGTTCGGTCAAAAGGGTTCGGTCGCGGGCGGGTCGGGTCGGGGCGGGTCGACGAGGGGCCGTCAGGCGATGCTGATTCGCCGGACGAACGAGAGTTCCGAGAGTTCGTTCAGCAGGTCACCGGGCAGGGGTTCCTCCGTGACGAGGTAGAGTTTCGGGTCGTCGGTGAACTCGGGGTCCTCGCTGATGGTCTGGCGGATGGAGATGTCGTGGTCGGCGATGCGGGAGGTTATCTCGGCGACGATACCGGGCGCGTCGGCGTCGGCCACTTCGACGGTCAGGACCGAGAGGTCCAGCACGGGCGCGAGGTCCATCAGGCTCGGAATCGACGAGATGTTCTGGAAGATGCGGCGCAGTTCCTCGTCTTCGAGGATGGCGCTCGTCGTGGAGTCGACGACCCGGCGGTCGACGCCGATTTCGCGGGCGATGCCGGTGTTCGGTATCTCGATGCCGCCGGAGACGACGCGGCCCTCGTCGTTGACGGAGAACCCCCGTTCGAGGAGGAGGCGGATGACCGCCTGTTGGCTCGGACTCCCCTCGAACTTCCGCATTATCTCGTCGAACATTCCTCGCGGGGAGATAGACGCCGGGAGTCATTAATGCACACGTTCGACGCCGTTGCTCGCCGGACGCCGAAGCCGTCCCCCACTGACGCCGGCGGCAGGGTTTAACCGCGTTCCGAGAGACGACTCGCGTATGCCCATGCGTCAACTGCGCACCTGCGACTTCTGTGGCGACGACGCCGCCGGAATCTACGAGGTCCTGCCCGCGGAACTGTCCCCGACGGAGGCCGAACAGCGTCGCGTCGTCCTCTGCGACGACTGCTTCGGCACGCTCGAAACGGTCGTCAGCCCGCTTCTCGCCCGACTGGGTATCGAAGAGACCGGCGGCGACTCGGGCGCCGAACGACGGAGCGCCTCGCCCGAACCCGTCCCGGCGGCTTCGGAGTCGGACGAACGCGAGGGTGGAGAGCGACGAGAGCGCCCCCCTCGACCCCACGGCGACCGACCGGTCGACGGACGAGACGCAGACGACGACTGCCGCCGGTGACGAGGGAGACGCCTACGTCGACGCCGAGACCCTCACCGGAGAGGACGCGGACTCAGCGACGACCGGCGCCGAGGACGGAGAATCCGCGGAGGCCGCCGCCGAGGACTACGAGGTGGAGGACGCCGCCGCGGACGCGAGGAACCGCCCAGAGCGCACGCCGACGCGGACGACGCTCCCGGCGGCGACGACGCGTCCGACGGCGACGGCGACGCCACCGACGGCGCGGACGCCGAAGTCGACGAGGAGGAACCGAACGCCGACTACGAGGTGGACGACCCGGACCGGAAGCAGGACGCCGAGGACCCGGCCGAGGACTACGAGGTCACCGAGGAGGAGACGGGCGAGGGTGGCGACGACGACGGCGCGGAGTCCGTCGGGTCGGAGCCGCCCAACTTCAGGAAGGTGATGCGCCTGTTGAACAACCGGGAGTTCCCGGTGGACAGAGCCGAGATAACCGACATCGCGAGCGGAGCCTACGACCTGGACCGGGGGCAGGTGGACGACATCATCGACCACGCGGTTCAGCGAGACGTGTTGGCCGAGGACGACGGCCAGTTGCGCAAGGCCTGAGCGCCCGGAGACCCGCGACGGGCGGCGTTCGCGGCGGGGCGGGCCGCACCCGCGTCGCCGCGGCGTGGGCGTTCAGAGTTCGCCTTTCGTGCTGGGCGTGTCGCTCCGGCGGGGGTCCACGCGGGTGGCGTCGTCGAGCGACCGGGCGAGCGCTTTGAACAGCGCTTCGACCTCGTGGTGGGCGTTGTCGCCGCGCACCTCCGCGTGGAGCGTCAGGCCGGCGTGCATCGCCAGCGAGTAGCCGAAGTGCCGCGCCATGTCGCTGGTGAAGTCGCCGATGGACTCCTGAGAGAACTCGCCGTCGAACGCGAAGTGCGGTCGTCCGCTCACGTCCACGACGACGCCCGCGACGGCCTCGTCCAGCGGAACCTGCCGGTCGGCGTAGCGGACGATGCCGCGCTTGTCGCCGAGGGCCTCCGCGAGTGCGTCGCCGAGGACGATGGCCACGTCTTCGACGGTGTGGTGGTCGTCGATGTGCAGGTCGCCGTCGCACTGAACCGTCAGGTCGAACAGGCCGTGCTTGGCGAACGCTTCGAGCATGTGGTCGAAGAAGCCGATGCCCGTGTCGACGGCGGCGTCGCCGTCGCCGTCTACCGTCAGCGTCACCTCGATGGTCGTCTCGGCCGTCTCGCGGGAGACGGCGGCCGTCCGCGACGTGGCGTCCGCGTCGGCGTCGTCGCTCATACTCGCGTGTCGGCGGCCGCCGGTATCACGGTTGCGCTCTCGGCGACCAAAAAAGAGGCTCGGTCACTGCGCGACGTACCCGCCGTCGACCGGCATCGGGACGCCGGTGACGAAGGACGCCTCGTCGGAGCAGAGCCACACCACCGCGGCGGCTATCTCCGACGGGTCGGCGGCGCGCTTCATCGCCTGCGGCGCGACGATTCCCTCCATGGCGGCGTCGTCGCCGCCCGTGAACCGCGAGACCATCGGCGTGTCGACGACGCCCGGACAGACGGCGTTGACGCGGATGCCGTCGTCGGCCACCTCGACGGCGACGGACTTCGTGAGTCCGACGACGCCGTGTTTCGAGGCGTAGTACGGGCTCAGGTCCGCCGCGCCGACGAGGCCCGCGATAGACGCCGTGTTGACGATGGCGCCGCCGCCGCGTTCGCGGAGCGCGGGAATCTCGTGTTTCGTGCAGAGGAACACCCCGCCGAGGTTGACGTCGACGACGCGCTTCCAGTCCTCGAACGACTGGTCGGTTATCGGCCCCGGCGTCCCCTCGATACCCGCGTTGTTGAACGCGACGTCGAGGCCGCCGAACGTCGAGACGACGTCGTCGACGAGGACCTTCACGCTCTCCTCGTCGCTCACGTCGACTGCGAAGAACTCCGCCTCCCCGCCGGCCTCGGAGACGAGACGTACCGTCTCTTCGCCCCCTTCCTCGTCCAGGTCCGCGACGGCAACCGTCGCCCCGGCCTCGGCGAACCGAAGCGCCGTCGCCCGTCCGATACCCGACCCAGCGCCCGTCACGAGCGCGACTTTACCGCTGATTCCGTCCATTGAACTCACCGGTGACGTTCGTCACCACCGCTAGGAGGCGCCGAGATAGCATATCGATTCCGCAGAAATACCCGGGATACCCCGTAGATATGGCAGATTTTCTCGGATTGGGAGCCGAATCGTGCGTTCTTCTCGGTCGTCCGGTCGGGCCGTCACCTCGCCGCTCGCCGTCTGACGCTCGTCTGCCGGAGATTCATGGATGTCGGCTTCCGACGTAGGAGACACCATGGGCGTGAAGGGAGCGGTACTGGCGCTGTACACGCTCGGGACTCGGGGTGCCTCCTCCTGTTCGACGTCGGGACGGGGACGGGCGAGAATCGACGTCAGAGTT
>NZ_WPCD01000314.1:0-2428 GCF_009741955.1 Halogeometricum sp. CBA1124
CGCCGTCCGCCGCGACTAACGTCTGAACCACCGGCTCACGCCGGTCACCTCACTTCACCTTTCTTTCGACGCCACGACCCGAGAGCGGTCGCGCCGGTCCGACCGCCGGAGGACAGTCCGCCACGGGCGACACTCCAGCGGTCTGACTGGAGGGGCGCACGGAACGACAAGGGATTTAGTCGGGGCACTCCATCTGTGCTGTATGCCCGGATTGCTGTCTGACGCCCTCGCGTGGGCGGCTATCGTCACGTTCGTCTCCGGTGCCCTCCTCGTCCGGCGAAACGACCGCGCGGCGCGGTACGTCACCGCCGCCGCGTGGGGGCTCTTCGCCGTCTTCTGGCTCCAGTTGGTTCCACACTTCGCGTTCGAGCACAAGAGCTACATCGAGGGGTTCCTCTCGCTGGCCGCGGTCCCGGCGTGTCTGTACGCCGGCTACCTGCTCTACGCCGGACGCGACACGCTGTTCGTCCTCTCGAAAGCCGTCGCCGTGATGGGCGTCATCTACCTCCCGTTCGAGACGATTCCGGCGTTCACGCTGCTCGGCCTCTCCGTGCCGGCCCCCAGAGGCGTGCTGATGGAAACCGTCGCCGCACAGACCAAGTTCCTCGTGAACGCGTTCGGCTACCACCCCGAGTTCATCACCGGCGACCAGGGCTACCTCAACACGTTCCTGTTCATGGACGGCGACCACCGACTGAGCGTCTCCGTCGTCCTCGCGTGTACCGGACTCGGTAGCATGGCCATCTTCGCGGGTCTGGTCGGGGCCGTCGAGGCACCGCTTCGTCGGAAGTTCCGCGCGCTGGCCATCGCAATCCCGATCATCTACGCGCTGAACCTCCTCCGGACGACGTTCATCACCATCACGTTCGGCAAGCAGTACTTCCAGTTCTTCGTGGACGAGATACTGCTGCTGTTCGGGTCGAGCGACCCGTACATGGTCTCCTTCTTCATCTCCGACCGCATCATCAGTCAGTTCCTCGCCGTCGTCGCACTCGTCGGCATCACCTACCTCGTCGTCCGCGAGGTGCCGGAACTCCTCACGGTCATCGAGGACGTCCTCTACATGGTCACCGGCGACGAGTACGACCTCAGAGACGCACTCGACCTCGACGCGCCGGCGGGCCGCGGCGGGAGCGGCAGCGTCTGACCGGTCGTCTGCGTTTCAGACTTCGTTCTCGGCGACCACGTCGTCCGGTGCGCCGCCCAGCGTCCGGAGCGCGTCGGCTTCGACGTGGTGGACGTCGCCGGGAATCACGAGCATGTGTAGCGGGTCGCCGAACTCCCGGTCGGCCAGCGCAGACAGACGGTCCGCGGCGACCACGGGGTTCTCGCTGCCGGCGCGTGCGACGGCGACGCCGAGGACGTCTCTCCACCCCTCGGCCAGCATCTCCGCGGCGTAGTCGGCGCTCATGTACTCCTCTCGGTCGGCCTTGATGTCGAGGTAGACCAGCGTGTGCAGGCCGCGTTCGCGGTTGGCCTCGATGGAGTCGGTCACGCTCTGGGGGACGCCGTCGGCCCCGTGAGCGTAGGGGAACGGCAGCGTCACGGCCTTCCCGAAGCGGTAGTTCTGCAGGCCGGTCAGTCCGCTCGCGGCGGACTGCGCGGTGACGCCGTGTATCAGTCGCGTCTCGATGCCGCGTTCGACGGCGCGGAGACGCAGGTCCACGTGCGTCGTCGAAATCATCGTGTCGCCCGCGGTGAGAAAGACGACGTGGTCGTCCGCGGCGGCGTCGAGAATCTCTTCGGGGTGTTGTTCGACGCCCGCCCGGTCGCGGACCTCGATTTCGACGTCGTGGTACGCTTCGAGGTCCGCCACCGTCGCGCCGACGAGGTGGCTCGTGTAGAACTCCGCGAACGCCCGGTCCGCGTCGGCGAGGGCGTCGCGCCCCTCGACGGTTATCGAGCGCTCGTCGTACAGTCCGAGTCCGACGAAAGTGAGCATACTCTCCCTGTGCCGCCGTCCGGGATAAGTGGCCTGTCCCGACGCGCGTCGTATTGACGAACCGACACGACTAAGAGGGCGGGTGGCAGTTCCACGCACGGGTGCAGTTCTGTCGTTACTGCGACGACCGCACCTTGGTTTGTTCGGTTGACACCCTCGCTGCCGGCGCGACTGGTCATCGCGCCGCCGGGTGTCTTTGGTCGGGTCTGGAGGTTCAGCACTGACGATGGCGACGGGCACGACCGCTCGGTAGGTTCTTCCTCGACGCTGAATCAGGCCGCCGCCAGCCACGACCTCGTGGTGATGGGTGAGACGCAGGACCCGTCGTTCGCCAGCGTGTTCGGGGACGCGTACCAACGCGTCGCGACGCGACGGACCATCCTGTCATCGTCGTACGGGAACACGAGTGACGGGCGTTCGCAGGAGAGTGAAGCCGGTGGAGGGGATTGTGAACCACGGTCGCTCACTTCGTTCGCTCCCTGCTTC
>NZ_WPCD01000025.1:0-30312 GCF_009741955.1 Halogeometricum sp. CBA1124
TCACGGACCGATACTACCCGCGCTCGGACCGAACCCGTCGTCGAACCCCCGGACGGTGCCGGCGAACGCGCGCGAACTGGCCGGCGACTACCGCTCGCTGACGGTTTCCGAGTCGTCGTGGGAGCGCATCCTCGGCGTGATGACGCGGACCTACACCGTCGGGGCGACCGACGGCGGGTACCTGACGACCAGTCGGGTCGGGGCGGGGACGCAGACGTGGGTCGAGCGACGGCCGGGCGTCTACGAGGAGGTCGGCGGGAGCGAACTGCTGGTCTTCCAGTTCGACGAGGACGGCCGCGCGACGCACCTGTTCCGACACGCCTTCGGGCCGGCCACGTACGAACGCGTCCCGTGGTACGAGCGCCTCACCGTCCTTCAGACGGTCGTCGGCGCGGGCGCCGTGGCCTTCCTCTCCGTCCTCCTGCTCTGGCTCGGTGGCCCGGTGTGGCGACGGTGGGGAGGGGGTGCCGTGCCGAGCGACCGCGAACGGGCGGCCCGCTGGCTCCTGGGAACGGTGAGTCTGCTCTGGCTGGGAGTGTTGGTCGTCTTCCTGTTGGCCTGGGTCAACTTCAACGCGGAGATCGCCTCGCCGTCGCTGGCGCTTCGGGCCGGCACGGTCCTCAGGTGGGTCGCCCTCGCCGGGACGGTCGGTGCCGTCGCCGTGGCCGGGTTCGCGTGGCGCGACGGCCTCTGGACTCGCTGGGCTCGACTGCACTACTCGGTGGTGACGGCGCTCGCGGTCCTGTTCGCCTGGCAACTCTCTCTCGTCGGTATCCTCCCGCTGTAGAACTGGCTCGAAAGCCACGATTCCGAACCAACCCATCGGTCGTCGAAGTATCGAACCGTGAGACGGCAGATTCGCGCGCGTCGTGCCGCGGTGGTAGGTCGCCGCGCTGTTCGTCACAACGGGCGGTCAGTTCGGGTACGAGACCGAGTCCGACGCGGAACCGACACCGACTCCCGGTCGACGGTCGGAGGGGCGCTGACGACGAGAGGCGACTGCTCCGCAACTGCTTTCTCGGCGCCGCGAGTCGTCGAACCCATGTCTCCGACTGCGAACGGCCCCTCTTTCGGCAAGCGGTTCGGCGTGGCTCTGCTGCTGGGTGTGCCCGGAATCGCGGCGCTCGTGGGCTACGTCTACCTCACGACACCGCCGACGGCCGTCCCGCCCGGACTGTCGCTCCCGCTTCTCGCCGTCGCCTCAGCCGTCATTCCGCTGCTGCTTCTCGTCGTCGCGTGTCTGCTCGGCGCGTACGCGGCACCGCGGGTGGGGCTGCGGTCGTACGTAATCGAGCGGTCTGGAACTGGCGACGGTGTCTGGCGGCACCTCCGTGGAGAGGTCAGACTCGCCGTCGGAATCGGCGTCCTCGGCGGGGTTCTGATCGTCGTCCTCGACGCGGCGATGATGCCGTTCGTCGCGCAGGACCTGCCGCAGTCCGTGATCGGAGCAACGAGACCGACCGTCTCGGACGTCCTCGCGTACGCGCCCGTCCGGTTCCTCTACGGAGGGGTGACCGAGGAACTCATGCTCCGGTTCGGACTCATGTCCGCGCTCGCGTTCGCCGGGTGGCGCGTCACCGGCCGTCGGGCGGACGGGCCACGACCGGCCGTCGTGTGGGTCGCAATCGTAGTCTCCGCCGTGCTATTCGGCCTGGGTCACCTCCCCGCACTCGCTCAGTCGGTCGCTCTCACCCCGGCGCTGGTCGCGCGGACGGTGCTCCTGAACGGGGTGGCCGGGGTCCTCTTCGGGTGGCTCTACTGGCGACGAAGTCTCGAGGCGGCGATGGTGGCTCACGCCTCGTTCCACGTTCCCCTCGTCGTCCTCTCGTTCGCCCAGGTCGCGTCGGTCTGAGAGCGCCGTTCGCCTCCGGTCTCTCAGCGCTCCCGATCGAACGCGAGGAGGTTCCCGCGCCCGTCGACGGTCGAGACGGCCACGTCGCCGTCGAGACGGAAGTCGAACTCGACGCGTGACCCGTCCGCGGAGACGACTCGCGCCTCGCCGAACGTGTCGTACAGTTCCCACGGCGGCGTCTCGCGGAGTTCGACCCCGTGTGCGCGGTAGAACGCTTCCACCTTTGGCCGGTGCATGACCGTCTGCGGTGGCAACAACCGAAGTTCGGTGCCACACTGACTGCACGGGTAGTGATACTGAATCGGATACGGGTCCTCGTCGGTCCGGAGTCCGTGCCCGAGTCCGCCCCAGCACAGCGGACAGATGCCGGCTGCAATCTTCTCGATGTGGTGGTGGAAGAGCAGACTCACTCGGTCGAGGAACTCCTCGGTCGAGAGCGATTCGACCCAGCTCGGATGGACGTAGATTTCGAGGACGAGATGCTCCTCGCAGCCGATTTCGAGGTAGCCCTCGCGATACGTCGCGGTGAGGTCGGCCGGGCACAGCGGACAGCGTCGGCCAAGTGTCAGCTCCTCGTATTCGTGCTCCGGCGCGTACGTAGTCGCCTGCAGTAGACTGAACAGCTGAATCCCGCCGTGCGTGAGGCGATAGCAGTCGTCCGCTTTGACCACCAGACGGTCGAGGAGCCGCTTGAGGTGATAGTTGAAGTTCCCCGAGTCGTCGGTGGTGGCCTCGGCGAACAGGTCGCTGAAGGTCATTCCGGGCGCGCCCGGCTCTTCGAACTGCTGATTGGCGAGCGAGCGGAGTATCTCGAACCGCGTCTCGTTCGAGAGGAGGTCGAGCGCCGATTCGATTCCGGACCGGGACATAGCTGGGGTGAACTCGTTGCGACCGACCGTTACCGCTACTGGTATTTATACTGTCAGACTCTCAACTGCAACTGGATACTGAAATGGCTTACATCGACCGACCGCGTTCGCTCGTCCATGAGCCCTAATTCGTCCGAGTGGTATCTGGGGAGGTTGATACGGAGACGGCGTCTCACGTCGTTCTTCGTACTCGCGTTCGGGTTGTCGTGGGGCGTCGGCGCGGTGCCGGGACTGGTCGGGATGACACAGCCCTCGTGGCCCAGTTGGTTCCTCGAGGGCTTTCTCGGCGCGCTCGCACCCTCTGTCGCCGCCGCCATCGTCGTCGCGGCGAGCGGCGAGAGCGTCCGCGAGTGGTTCGCGAGCGTCGCGACGGTCAGAGTCCACCCCAAGTGGTACGCGGCCGCCATCGGCGTCCCGTTCGTCGTCGTGTACGCCACCGGCGTCGTCTCCTGGGCGCTGGGCGGACCGATAGACTGGAGCGCGTTCGAACTCAGCCCGACGACCGTCGTCTTCAGTATCGTCGTCGGAACGTTCCTCGGGGGCGGACAGGAGGAATTCGGCTGGCGGGGGTTCGCCCAGCCGGAACTCCAGGAGCGGTACGGGGCGTTTCGCGCCGCCCTCGTCATCGGCGTGTTCTGGGGGCTGTGGCACCTGCCGCAGTTCCTCCCCGGCGGCTTCCGGGCCGACTGGCCCCCCGCGCTCGTCGCGTCGTACTTCGTGGGCATCGTCGGCTTCTCGGTGCTGCTGGCGTGGGTGTTCAACGGCTCGGGCGGGAGCGCGTGGCTCGCGATGCTGATGCACGGCGCGGACAACGCCACGCAGGGTCGGATTCCGATCGACCTCGCGACCGTCGCGCCCGAGGGCGTGTTACTCCCCGAGACGCTCGTCACCATCAACGTCCCGCACGCCGTCCTGACGTGGCTCGTGGCGCTCGCGGTCCTCGGAGTCGTCGGCACGTCCCTCTACCGCGACCGGGTTCACGGACGCGTCGCCGGCGTCTCCGCTCCGCGGGGAGGTGACTGACCGTGGCGGCGATCCGGACTGAGGGGCTGACGAAACGCTACGGGCACGACGTCTACGCCGTCGACGACCTCTCGATGACCGTCGAGGAGGGCGAAGTCTTCGGCTTCCTCGGGCCCAACGGTGCCGGTAAGTCGACGACTATCGACATCCTGCTCGACTACGTTCGCCCGACCGCCGGGTCGGCGACGGTGCTGGGGTACGACGCCCAGCGCGGTGCCGAGGAGATTCACCGACGCGTCGGCATCCTCCCCGACGGCTACAGCCTCTACGACCGGCTCAGCGGACGCGACCACGTCGAGTTCGCCGTCGACCTGAAAGGCGCGGCCGACGACCCCGAAGAGGTCCTCGAGCGCGTCGGCCTCGACGCCGCGGCCGCCGCGCGACCCGCGGGGACGTACTCCAAGGGGATGAGCCAGCGGCTCGCGCTCGGAATGGCACTCGTCGGCGATCCGGACCTCCTGATCCTCGACGAGCCCTCGACCGGCCTCGACCCGGACGGCATCCGCGACATCCGCGAGATAACCCTCGACCACGCCGCCGCCGGCGGCACCGTGTTCTTCTCCTCGCACGTCCTCAGTCAGGTCGAAGCGGTGTGTGACCGCGTGGGTATTCTGAACCGCGGGCGACTGGTCGCGGTCGACACCATCGAGGGACTTCGCGACGCCGTCGGGACCGGGTCGACCATCAAGCTGACCGTCGACACGCCGCCCACGGGCCTCGTCGCGGAGACGCTCGACGGCGTCGCCGACGTGGTCGTCGACGGTGCGACCGTCCGCGCGACCTGTACCGAACCGCTCGCGAAGATGGCTGTCATCGACGCGGTGCGAGCGGCGGGCAGTGCCGTCCTCGACATCGAGACCCGTCAACCGTCGCTCGAAGACCTGTTCACCGAGTACACGCACACGGACGGGGAGAACGTGGAGGCCAGGGGGGCGGACCGATGAGCTGGCGAATCATCGCGCGACGGGAGTTCGCCGACGCCGTCCAGTCCCGACTCCTCTGGGGGTTGGTCGCGCTCGTCGCCGTCATGGTCGCGCTGACGTCCGCCGTTCCGCTTCTGCTCCCCGGCGCTGACGCGTCCGCACTGGTGGGACTCGGAGCCGCGAGCGAGTTCGCCGCGATGCTCGTCCCCATCGTCGCCCTGGTGGCCGCCTACCTCGCCATCGCCGGCGAACGCGAATCGGGGAGCCTGCGGCTCCTGTTGGCGCTCGAACCGAATCGCCTGCGAATCGTACTCGGGAAGTTCGTCGGCCGGAGCGCCGTCGTCGTCGCGGGGTTGGGTGTCGGATTCCTGCTGGCCAGCGTCGTCACGTGGGTCGTCTACGGGGCGCTCCCAATCGTCGCGTTCCTGGCCGTCCTGGCGCTCACCGTCGGCCTCGGGGTCGTCTTCGTGGGCCTCGCGGTCGGCATCTCGGCGGCGACGAGGACGCGCAGTCGGGCGATGACCGTGGGTATCGCCAGCTACCTCGGACTGGCACTGCTCTGGGACCTGATTCCGCAGGGGGCCCACCTCGTCGTCGAGGGTGGCCCGCCCGGTGGGACCGTCCCCGGCTGGTTCCTCCTGCTCGAAGGGCTCAGCCCGTCCGGTGCCTACAGCGCGCTCGTGACGCGTGCGATCAGCGCGAGTGATCCATCGCTCCCCGGTCCCGCCGACCTGCTCGGCGGCCCCGTGCCGACCTATCTGGAGTGGTGGGTGTTCGCGCTCCTCCTCGTCGTCTGGACCGTCGTACCGCTCGCGGCCGGATACTGGGCGTTCGCGCGGGCAGACCTGAACTGACCGGTCCCGCGTTCAGCGGCGGCGGTCACCGGACGAGGCTACAGTGCAGACGGCGACCCACTGCCGACGATCGTGTTCTGTACCGAGTCGATGGCCGAACTCGGCCACCTCCTCCGCGCCCCGGACACGGCCGGCATCGACCCGGACCGCATCTACCCCGTCGGCGGGCTTCGCGACGAGATGACGCAGTACCGGCCGACCAAGACGGTCTTCGAGCGGTGGGGCGTCCCGGATTCGAACGTCACCGAGTGGGGCTGTGGCCACTTCGGCGTCCTGCTCCGCGTGATGCGGACCCAGCAGTTCCAGCACCTGTTGACGGGCGTCCTCGACGCGCCACGCCAGTACGCGGGACTGGAGCCAGCGACGAGCATCTGACCCGCCGAACTCGTGTACCAGCCCCTACCAGCGGTGTCGGGTCCGTCTCACGGGAACCCGCTCCGTTTCGTCCGTGTCCGCCGAGACGGTCAGAGGTACGGCGGCACGACTGCCGGCAGGAGCCAGAGGGCCGCGACGCCGACGGCGCTCCACCGAATTCGGCGCTCGACCTTCAGCACGGCGAGTTCCGCGAGGACGGCGGTCAGCACCGCCAAGACGACCGACGACAGGACGACCGTCGTCACGAGTTGGAAGGTGACGAACTGGGTCGACACCAGAACGAACGCCCCGGCGGGGACGAACAGGAATCCGAGGTCGAGCAGCGTCGAGACGCTCCGTGAGTCGTCCCAGGACAGCGCCGAGGCGGCGCGGTCGAGGAGGAGACCGATGCCGAGCACCAGACCGCCCAGGAGGACGTACTTGACCGTCTGCTCGGGCGTCGGTCCGACGTGATAGACCCGCTGGGAGACCGTCGTGTGGAGGACCACCGCGAAGCCGGCCAGCCACGCGAGTGCGACGAGGCCGTCCCGTCGCTGCCGGTCGTCGAGTCGTCCCGTGAGGCCCCGCTTCGCTAGTGCCGTAGCCGCGAGGACGCCGACGAGTCCGAACAGGAACTGGGTGAGGACCGAACCGATCGACCGGACGGAGATACCGAGGGTCGCGGGCGGTGACTCACCGACCGACCGGAGCGCCCAGTCGGTCGTCTCCCGGACCAGTTCGGGATTGTCGGACTCCGAGAGGTGTGTGGCCCCCTCGGCGACCGTGACCCGGGTGGCCGTCCCGTCGGCGAACGACCCGACCTGCTGGCCCGGCTTGAGAGCGGTGCCGGTCAGCTCTGCGGAGACGTTCGCCAGTTTACTCGGCGGCACGAGCGAGTCCTCGCTCCCGGTCGCCAAGAGGAGGTTCGTCGGAAACGGGTCGTCCGTCTCGGGCGG
Source organism: Halogeometricum sp. CBA1124 (assembly GCF_009741955.1). NCBI lineage: Archaea > Methanobacteriati > Methanobacteriota > Halobacteria > Halobacteriales > Haloferacaceae > Halogeometricum > Halogeometricum sp. CBA1124. The sequence goes on from NZ_WPCD01000025.1 coordinate 6,832, forward strand.
GAACCGGCCCGCGATGGCGACGACGCCGTCGACTTCGGGACGCCGGTAAGCCACCCGATACGCGCTGTTGGCACCGCCCGAGTGCCCGCCGAAGACGAGGCGGTCCTCGTCGACCCGCGGATGTGACGCCAGATAGGCGGCCCAGTTCGCGTAGTCGTCCGCCGCCGATTCGAATATGTCCGATGTGTCGCGTCTCATCTCCCAGTAAATCGGCCGTCCGGCCTCCAGTTCCCGTGTCTGACCGGCCACGAGAACTGTGAAGCCGTTCGTGGCGAGTGCCGCGCCGTAGTTCGTGTAGAGTGCGGGTGCCGTCCCCGACCCGGCCCCGAAGACGACGCCCGGGACCTGCTCGTCTCCCTCGGGGAGGTAGAGCGTGGCCGTCGTGACACGGTCGTCTGCTCGGACGGAGACGTGTTCGACGGCGTAGCCACTGCCCCCGGCGTTCGGGGTCTGAACGAACGGTCCGGCCCACCCGGCGGCACCGATCAACGTGACCACGAGAAGGGCGACAGTGACGTACCGAGGACGAACTGACCAGTCCATGGTTGGAGAGTCGGTCGGGAGAACTGCGTCAGTAGTGACGTTTCTCACCGGTCGGGAACCGACTCCGGGACGAAGGCACTCGTCGCCGGACCCGGTCGCAGGCCCGCCACGAGAGTGACGCCGCCGAGGGAATCCCGAACGACATTTATCGCGGCGTCGCCACTCGCCGACGAGATGGGGACGCTGGCACTCGACATCGAGACGGCTAGTCCGTTCGCGGAACCGGACGGGGCGAACGACACCGAGTACTACGAGTGGCTGTCGGTCGCACTCGCGTACGTCGACGACGGGCCCGCGGGGGTCCGAGCGGGCGGCGACGAACCGGAGACGGCGGTGCTGTTCCGTCGGGGAGGTTGGGACGACGACCACACCGCGGACCTGTTCGAGCGACTGTTCGAGTGGTGTGAGGCTCGCGACGTCGACCGGACGCTGACGTACAACGGCGCGTGGTTCGACCTGACGCATCTGGGGAACTGGGCGGCGTCGGAGACGCTCCCGGGCGCGCCGGGACGCCTCGCGGACTGCCTCGGCCGGCACGTCGACGTGGCGCCGGCGGCCGCCGACCGATACGCCGAGGAACTCTGGGAGGAACAGGTCGTCCTGCCGGACTGGAAGGCGTACCAACTTGCGGGCATCGACAACCCGCGCGTCTGGTACGACGACTACGACTTCGACGAGGGCTACCGCGAGGGCCTCGGCATCGACGAGTCGTTCGTCAAGGGCGAACACGTCGGGCGCGTCCTCGGCGAGCGCTACGTGGCGGGCGTCGTCGCCGGTATCGAGGAGACGCGGACGCACCGGGAACTGGAGCGTCTGCTGTACGACTACAGCGTCAGCGACGTGACGGACCTGTTCGACCTCTACCGCGAACTCGGCGGCGACGAACTCGACGCCGACTACCACTACCCGATAGAGGCCGGCGGCGGGTCGACGCGGCCGTCGCGCTGACGGGCCGGCGACGATGTCGTTCTCACGACTGCGTCTCGCGAGCGCGAGTAGCTCACCCGTGAGCGAGACACTCGGCCGCCGAGAGCGGCCGTATCTGACGTGCACACACCTAATATCAAAATTGATTCTCGGTGCCGAGGATTTATATTCGAGTTCGTCGTAGCCATCGCTGTCGGCGCGTGGGCGCGGTCCCCCGAAGCCCGCCTGGCGGGCCGACGTGTGCGGGTCGTTCCGTGACGCACGGACGCGCCGTTACACACCATCCACCAACGCCACACGAACCCACTCGCCATATCGGCCACGCTGGCGGGCCGTCGAACGGACGGCGGCTACCACGCGTCGCGGCTCCCCCCGAGGGCCGCGGCGTCGCTCGACCGACCCACCCCGGGACGTGCCTACCTCCCGGGACGGAGTCACTCGCGGTTCGCGTCGGACTGCCTACCCCGACGCGACCCGCGGCAAGTCGAGTCGTCCAGCCGGTCGGTACCTGTCGCGCCCGGTGCGACCCACCCCCGATGGGTCCGCCACGACCGGCGCGACGGCGTCTGGTTTCTCTCTTCGAAACTGTCCTGCAGTGTCGTATCTCGCGGCAAACGTTTAGCCCCTCGCCTCGGTAGACGTGAGTATGAACGACGCCATCACGGGCGTGGAGGGTGACCTCCGAAGCAACGGCATCAGCGTCGAGTCGCTCCACGTGGGTGAGGAATCGGTGACGCTGGAGTATCTCACGGCGTTCCCCGACGTGCACGTGAACCACGCCGAAATCGGCCGCGTCCTCACGACGTTCATCGACCGGGCGGAGGCGGACGAGTGGGACCCCGTCCGCATCGACGCGACGGTTCGCCGGCACGAGGACGACGTGCAGGGGACGTGGCACGCCGAAGCCGAGTGGTTCGAACGGTACCTCGGCTACGAGTTGAGCGACGAGGACTTCTCGGAGTTGGTGCTCTCGACGCTGGAGGAGGGGGCGTCGACGTGACGCGACCGACCGCGCGGGGCGAGTGGGCGGAGGCGGCGGAGACCGAACGCGACGGCCGGGAGGCGGGCCGCCCCTCCCGCGAGTCGTTCTCGAAGGTGACGATGGGGTTCGACAGCGGCGGTGAGCGCTGTTCTGGCTGGCTCTACCGCCCCGACCGACCGGCCGAACCGCCCGTCGTCGTCATGGCCGGGGGCCTCGCCGGCGAGCGGTCGTTCGGACTGCCGAACTACGCCGAGCGACTCGCCGAGGCGGGGTACGCCGTCTTCCTGTTCGACTACCGCCACCACGGCGACAGCGGTGGCGACCCGCGCAACCTCGTCGACCCCTCGCGCCAGCGCGCCGACTGGGAGGCGGCCATCGAGGGCGTCCGGTCGAGAGACGGTCTCGACGGGTCCCGTCTCGTCCTCTGGGGGGTGGACGTCGGCGGCGGCCACGTCCTCGACGTGGCCGCGGACGACCCGCGCGTGCGCGCCGTCGTCTCGCAGACGCCCGTCCTCTCGGGCCGGTCGTTTCTCGGGACGCGGGGCTACGGCTTCCTCGCGAAGTCGGTGCTGGCGGGCGTCCGAGACCGCCTCCAGTCGCTCGTCGTCGGCCCCCACACCGTCCCCGTCGCGGGCGACCCCGAGGAGTTCGCCCTCGTCTCGACGCCCGGCGCGCGCCGCGGCTATCTGGACACCGTGCCGGCGGACTCGGCGTGGGTCAACGAGACGCCCGGCCGGTCGCTCCTGAATCTGGCGCGGTTCACGGCGGGGACCGACCTCGACAGCGTCACCTGTCCGGTCCTCCTCCTCGGCGGGACGCGCGACGACGTGGTCCCCGTCGATTCGGTCGCCGCGGCCGCCGACGAACTCGCGGACGCGACGTTCGTCAGCCTCCCCGTCGGCCACTTCGACGCCTACGAGGGGTCGGGACTCGAACACGTCGTCGGCCACGGCGTCGCCTTCCTCGACGCCGAAGTGGACGGCTGACCGCCGCCGTTCGGGGTGTCGGGTTCGTCGACGCCGCCTCCGGCCGACGACGCCGGCTCCGACAAAACAGTCAGATTCGAATACATTCGCCGCTACGGTTATATCCCCCGGTAGCCTCTGTAGCGCACCCATGACCAGTCAGTTCTCGCGCCCAGTTCGCGTCGCCGTCGTCGCCCTGTTGATACTTGCCGCCGTCGCCGTCCCCGTGGCGGCGCAGAGCGACGAGTCCTCGGCCGAGGCGTCCACGTACGACACGTTCGTCGAGATGTCCGAACTGTACAACGAGCGTGCGGCCTCGTTGGACCTCGGCGTCGCGGAACGCCTCCTCGCGGGGGCCCGCGTGAACGCCTACGTGACGGACGGCGACGAGGAGACGGCGTTCTCGTTCGCGCTGGACGACCAGATGCGCATCGTCGACATCCAGCCCGAACCCGACGACGACGCGACGGTCCGCATCGAGACCGACCGCGCGACGGTACAGCGAATCATCGACTCGGAGAACCCCGCCGCCGCGTTCCGGTCGGCGGTCACGAACGACGACATCCGCATCGACGGCGAGCGAGGTCACTTCGTCTCGCAGGCAGTGTGGACCGTCGCGAACGGGCTGAAGGGACTGCTCTTCTGAGACCCCGTCGCTGACCGGCAGTATCGGGCGCGTGCGTGACCTTCTTGGGCCGCCCCCGCACACCTTCGACAATGACTGCGACGCGCACCGTCGAACTCGAAGGACACATCATCGACTCGGGGATGATGCAGCGAGCGTTCGGCATCGTGATGGATCTCGGCGGCGACTTCGACGTCGAGGAGTTCACCGTCGGGAAGTCGAAGACGAAGGAGTCGTACTGCCGGATGGCCGTCACGGCCGAGACGGACGACGACTTACAGGAGATACTGCACGAACTCCACCAGATCGGCGCGAACCTCACGGACCCCGTGGACGCGCACGTCGAACCCGCCCCCGCCGACCGGGTCGTCCCCCACGGCTTCTACTCGACGACGAACCACCCGACGAAAGTCCGCTACGAGGGCGAGTGGGTCGAGGTCGACGACATCGAGATGGACTGCGCCATCGTGCTAGAGGAGACGGACGGCGGCGTCCGCGCGTACACGAAGGTGCTGAACGCCATCGAGGAGGGCGACCGCGTCGTGACCGACGAGGCAGGCATCCGCGTCGAACCGCCGGAACGCCCCCGCGACTCGTCGGGGCCGTTCGGCTTCATGCAGGGCGGCGTCTCCTCGGAGCGACCCTCCGAGTCGCTCATCAGGGAGGTGGCCGACGCGTTGGAGGCGACGAAGGAGCAGGGCGGGAAGGTGCTCGTCGTCGCCGGACCCGCACTCATCCACGCGGGCGCGGGCGACGACTTAGCGCGTCTGGTTAGGGAGGGCTACGTCGACATGATCTCGGCCGGCAACGGCTTCGCCACGCACGACATCGAACGCGGTCTGTACGGGACCTCGCTCGGGATGGACATGGAGACGATGGAACACCCCCGAAAGGGCCACAAACACCACATCTACACCATCAGCGAGGTCATCCGCGCGGGCGGTATCGAGGAGGCGGTCGAAGAGGGACTCATCGGGAGCGGAATCATGTACGAGTGCGTCCAGAACGACGTGCCGTACGTCCTCGCGGGGTCCATCCGGGACGACGGCCCCCTTCCCGACACCATCACGGACGCGGTGGAGGCCCAGAAGGCCATCCGCGAACAGGCGCACGAGGCCGACATGGTGCTGATGCTGTCGACCCTCCTGCACTCCGTCGCCGTCGGCAACTGCCTCCCCTCGACGACGAAGGTGGTCTGCGTGGACATCAACCCCGCGACGGTGACGCAGTTGCTCGACCGAGGGAGTTCGCAGGCCATCGGCATGGTGACCGACATCGGGACGTTCGTGCCGACGCTGGCCGACGAGATACTGACGGGCGAGAGCGCCGTCACGGACGGCGGCGACGCCGAGGGCGACGGAGGGGACTCGGAGTCCGACGACTCGCGCGGCGGTCACTGCGCCGGACGCTGAGTCGGTTCGGGCCCCGTATCGATTCGTCCGTTGACCGACGCTCGGTCGACCCGTTCGAGAGGGACGCTCAGTCGACCCGTTCGAGAGGGACGCTCAGTCGACCCGTTCGAGAGGGACGACGGCCATCGGCACGTTCGCGTTGAGGAGAATCGACTGCGCCGTACTGCCGAAGACGACTTTCGACGTGGGATTGCGCTTGCGGATGCCGATGACGAGTTCGTCGGCGTCGACCTCCTCGGCGTACGAGAGGACGTCCTCGTCGGGGTCGTTGCCGCGGACGACTGGTGCGTCTCCACCTCGGTGCCCCCGCCGAGACGCGAACTGACGACGTTGAGCGCCTCCTCGCCGTCGAGGCGTCCTCGCTGGACGTCTCGGAACCGCCGACGAGAGAGTTCACAGCGTACACCGTGTCGTCCGCCGCCAGGCGCGACTGCAGGTAGTCACAGAGCACGGCGCTCGTGTCCACGTGGTTCGTCGCCAGAACGTACGTTGTCATATCCCACGACGGTCGTACGACGATAAAAATCCACCCCTTCTAGCGCTCCGCCCGTGCGGGACCGCGATTCGGCACGGCACAAACCTATACCGAACTCACGTGTCAGCCGACCTATGAACCGCGACGCCGCCCTCGCGGGGGCCGCCGTCGGGGTGGCCGCCCTCGCCCTCCTCGCAGTCGTGGCGGTCCCCGGTGTCCTCGCCGACCCGACCGAGGACGGGCCGGTGCGCCCCGGACCGGTCGACATCGCCGAGACGAACATCGGCTACGACGAGTCGGCGGTCCGCGGCGAGACGGTGACACTCGGCGTGGAGACGCGCGTCAGACACCGCGGCAATCCGACGCCGAACGTGACGCTCCTCGTTCGCGCCGTTGACGCCGACTCCGGACTGGTCGAGACGACCCGAACGGTCGACGTCGGAACGCTCCGCGACGACGGCGAGACGGTCGTCGCGACGAACGTGACGGTCGAACGCGCCGGGGGCTACCGAATCGAGACGGTGCTGTTTCAGGACGAGCGGCGAGTGGACGGGACCGGCAAGACCGTCCGCGGACTGGAGGCGCTGACGCGACGTACGCCCGTTCGACCGTCGCGTTCAGCGACCGGGCGGCGCTTCCCCCGCTCTCGGTCTCCGTCGCCGACGCCGCGGGGAACCGAACGAGGCTGAACCTCGCGGCGTCGTTGACGAACGGCGGCGACGCCCCCTCGGAGGACCTCGCCGTGACGTTCGTCCTGCGGCAGGCGGACTCGAACGTCGTCGCCGCGCGGACGACGAGCGACGTGGACGCGATTCGGCCGGGGCGAACCGCGACGACGACGGCGACGGCGACGGTGCCGACGGGGTACAACTACTACCTCGACGCCGTCCTGACGCGCGACGGTGTCGTCGTGGACACCGCGCGCACCGCGGTCAACCTCGACCCCACGAGGCGCATCTCCGTCGACGAGACGGAGGAGGAGGTCGAGTTCCGCGTCGAGGACTTCGAGTCCGACGACTCGGAGGCGGGCGGGCAGGAGACAGAGTTCGAGACGGAGGCGGGGACGGCGACCTCACAGCCCGGATTCGGGGCGGTCGCCGCCGTCGTCGCCCTCGCGGCGGCGGCGCTTCTGGCACGGAGGCGACACCGATGACCGACGAGACAGAGCGGACGACGGAGGCGACGAACCGGACGACCGACGGACCGAACCGCGCGAGCGGTGACCCCGCGGACGAACGAACGACGGGCGACCGGTCGGAGAGCGACCGGCCGGCCGGCGACGGACCCGCGGGGGGCGACCCCGACGGGTCGGGGGCGTCTGAGAGGTCCGGCGGGTCCGAGACCGTCGACCGACTGCGCACCGTCCTCAACTACGCCGTCCTCGCGGGGTTGTTGCTCCTCGCGGTGCTCTCTGCGGTGCAGTTGTACTGGGCCATCTCGCGCACCATCTCGACGTTCGTCGTCTACGAGTACCGCGCGCCGGTGCAGGCCGCGTTCAACCTCGTCGTCCTCCTCGTCGCCGCCCTCGGCATCTCGGTGCAACTGCGCCGCCTCACCGGGTCGGACGCGGCGGAGTGAAGGGACGGGAGGCCGCCGGACGCGGGGCAGTCGCCCGGCGCGTCGCGGTACAGACTTTTCCCCCCGTCGCGCGTGGGTCGGGTCATGTCGAACTTCCTGTTCGTCTCCGCCGACGCCGCACTGATCACCGACCTCGCGTGGCAGGTCCACCGCGAGGGCCACGACGTGAAGTACTACATCGAGGCCGAGAGCGACCGCGAGATAGGCGACGGCTTCGTCCCGAAGACCGACGACTGGCGCGCCGAGGTCGACTGGGCGGACGTCGTAATCTTCGACGACGTCTGGGTCGGAGACGACGTGGGGACGGGGAAACTCGCGAACGAACTCCGTGAGCAAGGGAAGGCCGTCGTTGGAGGAACGCCGAACACTGACCACCTCGAAGAAGACCGTGGCTACGCGATGGAGATCCTCGAAGAGCACGGTGTCAATACCATCGAGCACCACATCTTCCACGACTTCGATGAGGGTATCCAGCACGTCCAGGAGAACCCAGCCCCCTACGTCATCAAACCACTCGGAGAAGTACAGAACGTCAAACGGCTCCTCTACGTCGGGAGCGAAGACGACGGGAGCGACGTCGTCGACGTGCTGAAAGCCTACAAGAAGGCGTGGGGCCACCGTATGAAGGGGTTCCAGTTACAGCGGAAGGTCGACGGGGTCGAAATCGCTGTCTGCGGGTTCTTCAACGGGAACGAGTTCATCGACCGAGTCAATTTCAACTTCGAGCACAAGAAGTTGTTCCCGGGAAACATCGGCCGTCGACGGGCGAGATGGGGACGTCGATGTTCTGGGCCGGGAAGAACAAACTGTTCGAAGAGACGCTCGGAAAGATCGAGGATTGGCTCGCCGACGAAGGGTACGTCGGCAGTATCGACATCAACTGCATCGTCAACGGGCACGGAATCTATCCCTTGGAGTTCACCCCGCGGTTCGGGTACCCCACGATCGCTCTCCAAGAGGAATCGATCGAGTCCTCGACGGGGGCGTTCTTCTACGACCTCGCGCACGGCAACGAACCCGACGTAGCGGTTCACAACGGGTTCCAGGTCGCTGTTCGCGTCGTTCTGCCGCCGTTCCCGTTCGACGACCCGAAGACGTACGACGAGAACTCCCGGAACGCCGCCGTCGTCTTCGAGACGGAGAGCCGCGAGGGGATACATCTGGAGGACGCCAAGAAGGTCGACGGGCAGTGGCGCGTCGCCGGCGAGAACGGGATGCCGCTGGTCGTGACCGGCAAGGGCGAGACGATGCAGGCCGCGCGAGAGCAGTGTTACGGGCGCGTGGACGACATCGTCATCCCGAACCTCTACTACCGCGACGACATCGGCGAGCGGTGGATAGCCGGCGACGGCGACAGACTGCAGGCGTGGGGCTACCTCGGGCCGTAGCCGGGAGGGCGCGCGACGCTACGCAACGAACAGCCACGCGACGAACACGGCGACGCCGCCGAGGAGGGTGCTGGCGACGGCGTGGAGTCGGAGTCGGTCGAGGATGGCGTGGGCGTCCCCGTCGACGGCGAGGTGGTCGTGAATCTCGCTGCCGATCTCACAGCGCGGCAGGAAGTCCATCGCCACGTGCAGGAACACGCCGGCGGCGAAGCCGAAGACGAGGCCGCGGAACGGCGCGGACTCGGGGAGGACGACGACGCTCGCGAGGATGGCGGCGATGCCGAGGGCGGCCGCAGGCAGCAGGAGGGCCGAGACGGCGCGTCCCTTCGAGGCGAGGCGTCGCGCGGCGGCGTAGCCCGCCGGTCCCTTGTGCGAGACGATGGCGAGGCCGAGCGTCGGGCCGAGGTCCGGCATGTTGCCGTAGACGATGCCGATGATGAGGCCGGCCGAGAAGGCGTGCGCGGCGAGTTCGGCCACCGTGCGGTCCACGGGCAGGTCCATGTGGGCGAGGCGGTGACCGATCGTGTGCGAGGCGAAACCGATCAGCAACCCCGTCGCGATGCCGAACCCGCCGTACTGCGGGTGGTGGCCCATCGCCTGCGGCACGAGGAAGACGGCCGCACTCGTCACCATCGCACCGCTGGCGAGGCCGTACCCCCAAACGAGCGCGTTCGCTCCTTCGTCGTGGTGGCGCACCCCAAGCGGTGCCGCCAGCGCCATCGCCGCGAACGCCACCCACGTGATGCCCAGAAGCTTCCACGAACCGACGCTGGCCGCGTACGCCGAGAGGCCGACGAAGACGACGGTGGCGCCGACACCGACGCGCGAGAGTCGTGTCACGCTATTAACTCCGGCGTTCTGATTAATAGGGCTCACGGTACTACTCTCCCTCCTCGATTCGATGACGGTGACGGTCCGCGACTCCCCCTCGCACCCGACCTACCGCGTCGCCTTCTTCCACGCGCGGAGGTCGAACCGGCCGCCGTCGAGTTCTTCCCGGGGGAGTTCCGTGGCGGCCCAGACGTACATCGGCGCCACGTCGTCGGGGCCCCTCCCCTGCCCGTCGGTCAACTCGGTCGCCACCAGTCCGGGGTCGACGACGCCGACGGCGGGCGCGGCGTCGGCGGCGAACTGCCGGGCGAGTCCCTCGACGGCCGCCTTCGAGACGGCGTAGGCCCCCATCCCGGGTTTGGGGTCGTTCGCTATCGACCCCGAGGGGACGAGGACCCGCGCGTCGTCGGCCGCGTGGGGGAGTGCCTCTCGGACGGCGGCGAACACGCCGCGGACGTTCGTCCGGAGGGTGTCGTCGAACCGGGTGTACGACTCCTCGGCCATCGGCGTCTCGCCGGGGGAACCGTGGTTCACGGCGGCGTTCGGCACGAGGACGGCGATACCGTCGTCGTCGCCGTCTCGCGCGGCCGTCTCCATCAGGCGTTCCACGTCGAACTCGTCGCGCACGTCGGCGCGGACGGCCTCCGCAGACCCGTCCACGACGTCCACCGCGGCGACCGCGTCGTCGAGGGCGTCGGCGTCGCGGGCGCACGCGACGACGTGCGCTCCCTCCCCCGCGAACGCGCGGACGAGGGCCGCACCGATTCCGCGACTCGCGCCCGTGACGACGACCGTTCTTCCAGTCAGGTCCATACGGTCCCTTGGGGCGAAGCGGAGGTAAAGCCACAGTTCCCGGAACCGGCCGCGGGCGCTCCCACAGTCAGTCGATTTATAGTTTCGTCATCCCTAGAGAGGGTATATGAACGCAGTCTCGGACCTCTCCGTCCTCGACGGAGCGTCCGTGGTCGTGGTCGGCGGCGGATTCGGCGGCCTCTCGACGGCGTGTTACCTCGCCGACGCGGGCGCGACGTGACGCTACTGGAGAAGAACGAGCAGTTGGGCGGACGGGCCAGTCGCCTCGAACGGGACGGGTTCCGCTTCGACATGGGGCCGTCGTGGTACCTGATGCCCGACGTGTTCGAGGACTTCTTCGGCCACTTCGACCGGACGCCCTCCGACTACTACGAACTCACCCGCCTGGACCCCCACTACCGCATCTTCTTCAAGGACGGCGACCAGGTGGATATGGTTCCGGACCGCGAACGGAACCGCGAGACGTTCGAGTCGTACGAACCCGGCGCAGGCGAGCAGTTCGAGCGGTATCTGGAGAAGTCGAAGAAGAACTACGAGGTGGGGATGGAACACTTCGTCTACACCGACCGGACGAAACTGTCCGACTTCGCCGACTGGAACGTCGTGAAGAACGCGCGGGGACTGTCGCTCGTCGGGTCGATGCAGGACCACGTCGAGCGCTACTTCGACCACCCGAAACTCCAGCAGATAATGCAGTACACCCTCGTCTTCCTCGGGGGTGCGCCCAACAACACGCCCGCGCTCTACAACCTGATGAGTCACGTGGACTTCAACATGGGCGTCTACTACCCGGAAGGGGGCCTCGGCGGCGTCGTGGACGCGATGGTCTCGTTGGGCGAGGAACTCGGCGTCGACTTCCGCGTCGATAGCCCGGTGGCCGAGATTCGGGGGCGCGAGGGTGCGTTCGTCACCCGCACCGAAGACGGCCGCGAGTTCTACTCCGACTACGTCGTCAGCGACGCCGACTACCGACACACGGAGATGGAACTGCTGCCCGAGGGGAAGCGGCAGTACGACGAGGACTACTGGGAGTCACGGACGTACGCCCCCTCGGCGTACCTGCTGTACCTCGGCGTCGAGGGCGACGTGCCCGAACTCGAACACCACACGCTCGTCCTCCCGACGGACTGGAACGACCACTTCGAGAAGATTTTCGACGACCCGGCGTGGCCGGACGACCCGGCGTACTACCTCTGCGTCCCCTCGAAGACGGACGACACCGTCGCGCCCGAGGGCCACTCGAACCTGTTCGTCCTCGTCCCCGTCGCGGCCGGACTCGACGACACGCCCGAACAGCGCGAACGCTACCGTGACCTCGTCCTGGACGACATCGCCGAACACACCGGCGAGGACCTGCGTGACCGAATCGTCCTCGAGGAGTCGTTCTGCGTGGACGACTTCACGGAGCGGTACAACGCGACGCAGGGGACGGCGCTGGGCCTCGCGCACACGCTCCGACAGACGGCGCTCCTCCGCCCGCCCCACCACTCGGAGAAGGTTCCGGGGCTCTACTTCACCGGCTCGTTCACCACGCCCGGCATCGGCGTTCCGATGTGTCTCATCAGCGGGCAACTGACGGCTGAGGAGATGGCCGAGCGGACGGCGTGATGGGCGGCGCGATGAACGCACGCGGCCGGCTCACGTACCTGTTCACCCTCTCGCGCCCGCGCTTTTGGCTCTACCTCGCGGGCCCGATACTCGTCGGCGTCGCGTTCGCCGCCGACGCCACGAGCGACCTGTTCGCCACCGCCGCCGTCGTCCTGTTCGGCTACTTCCTCGTCCCGGGGAACGTCCTCCTCTACGGCGTCAACGACGCCTTCGACGCCGACGTGGACGAACCGAACCCGAAGAAGGACGAACGGGAGGCGCGCTGGCGGGGCGACGCCGCCGTCACCGCCGCCGTCGTCGGGGCGGGGCTGCTCGGACTCGCCCTGTTCGCCGTCGTCCCCCGACTCGCGTGGCCCTACCTCGCCGGGTTCTTCGTCCTCGGCGTGGAGTACAGCGCGCCGCCGTTCCGGTTCAAGACGACGCCGTTCCTCGACTCCCTGTCGAACGGGCTCTACGTCCTCCCCGGCGCGGCGGCGTTCGCGGCCGTCGCGGGTCGTCACCCACCGCTGGCGGCCCTCGTCGGGGCGTGGACGTGGGCGATGGGGATGCACACGTTCTCGGCCGTCCCGGACATCGAACCGGACCGCGAGGCGGGCATCCGAACGACGGCGACGTTCCTCGGCGAGCGTCGGACGTACGTCTACTGCGTCGCCTGCTGGCTGGCGGCCGCAACCGCCTTCGCCCTCGTCGACTGGCGACTGGGCGCGGTGCTGCTGGCGTACCCGCTCACCGTCGTCGCCGTCGCCGCCTCGGGCATCAGCGTCGACCGCGCGTACTGGTGGTTCCCGGCGCTGAACACGCTGGTCGGGATGGCGCTCACGATGGGCGCGCTCTGGAGGCTCCTGTATGGCTGAATCCGGCCTCTCGCTGTCGAACCGGCTGCCGGGAACTCGCGAGGAGTGGGAGCACCGACTGGACCGACTGGTCCGGGAGAACCGCTTCACCATCTCGGTGTTCTTCCCGCTGAACGGCGTCTTCCTCCTCCTCGCCAGCGCCGAAGGGGTCTTCGCCGGGACGCCGCTCGCACCGCTCACGTTCAACGGGCTGTTCATCCTGCTCGGAACGCTCGTGATGCGTTCGCCCCTCCTCGTCGGCGTCCTCCCGCACACCACCCGCCGGGCGGCCACCGGCGTCGGCCTGTTGGCGCTGTACGCCTACGCCATCGAGTACGTGGGCGTCCACACCGGCGTCCCGTACGGCGAGTTCGCCTACGGCGTCGACCTCGGGCCGACCGTCGCCGGGGTTCCGCTGGGCCTGCCAGTGTTCTTCGTCCCCCTCGTGATGAACGCGTACCTGCTCTGTCTGCTCCTGCTGGGCGACAGGGCCGAGAACGCGGCCGTCCGCCTCGGGTCCGTCGTCGCCGCCGTGTTGGCGATGGACGTCGTGTTGGACCCCGGTGCCGTCGCGCTCGGCTTCTGGGAGTACTACCCGCCGGGCGCGTTCTACGGCGTCCCGCTCTCGAACTACGTCGGCTGGGTGCTCAGCGCCACCGTCGCCGTCGTCCTCCTCGACTGGGGCTACGACCGACGCATCCTGCTCGGCCGCCTCGCCGAGTGCGAGTTCATGCTTGACGACCTCGTCTCGTTCGTCATCCTCTGGGGCGGCATCAACGCGTGGTTCGGCAACTGGCTCGCCGTCGCGGTCGCCGCCCTGTTCGGCGTCGGCCTCCTGAAGACCGAGCGATTCGACTCGGGCGTGCTTCGGTTCGGCCGACGGCGAGAGTCCGGCGAGAACAGTTCCGACTGACCGCGTCTCCGTCTCGGCGGCCTACTCGCTGCGCGTGAAACTGCGGACCCAGTCGCTGAGCCGTCCGCCGAACAGGCTCGGCGTCAGCGAACGCGCCACGCCGGAGTGGCCGTGCTCGCGGTGGGTGTGGTCGTCGCTCTCGGCGGGGTACGGCACGACGCTCACGGTCCGGAACACCGCCTCGGGGTCCCGTTCGAACGCCCAGTGGAGCCTCGTCTTCGCGAGGAGCGCGAGTTTCCGCGTCGTCGAGATGGACGGCGTGACCGAGAGCACGTCGTAGTTCCGGCGGCGAATCTCGCGGTGATGGTCGGCGTACAGCACCGCCGAGAGGAGGACGGCGAACTGGCAGTCGTCGGGGAGGTACTGGATGCCGCGGACGCCCTCCCGGTAGAGGGCCTCCGTCCGGCGCATCTCCTCGCGCATCGCCGCCCGGAACCCGTCGTCACAGCGGAACGACAGCAGTTGTTCCTCCGTGCGCCGTGGTTCCGGAGCGTCTCCTGCGGGAGGTAGATTCGGTCCCTGTCGACGATGTCCTCGCGCACGTCGCGCAGGAAGTTCGACATCTGGAACGCCTCGCCGAGTTTCGTCGCGTGCGGCCGCGCCTTCTCGCGTCGGGCGTCTGCATGATGTCGGTCATCATCCGTCCCACGCGGCCGCAGAGCCGTCCATGTACGCCTCCAGTTCCTCGTACGTCTCGTACCGACTCTTGTCGATGTCCGACAGCATCGCGTCGACGAAGACGTTCACGTCTTCCGCGTCGATGTCGTACTCCTCACGGAGTTCGGCGAACGCGGAGAGCACCGGGTCGTCCGTCTCGCGTTCGCCCAACGCCTCCGCCCGCAGTTGCTCCAGTCGCTCCCGTTGCACCGCCGGTTCGGCGGTGTCCTCGGCGTCGACGACTTCGTCAGCGACGCGGAAGAACGCGTACAGGACGTACGTCGCGTGCCGAACTCGCTCCGGAAGCACCCTCGTCGCGAGGTGGAAGGTCTTACCTGTCTTTCGCTGAATAGCCTTGCTTCGCTGGACCGGGTCCTGTCTTACCATTGTGGGATATCGAGTGGCGGCACGCTTCGAACAGTGACGACGCGACCACGCATCTACTGGACATCTCTAGCACTCGCATAGACATAATCGTTCGTGCGAAGGTTTAACCCGGGGGAGTCCTACACCGTGTAGCTCGGGGTCGAAAAAACGGCAGACTGCGACCCCGTCGCGTTCGTCCCCGCCCGGGTGTCGTCGGTCACCAGAAGGTGTCGCTGCAGTCGTAGACGACGCCGTGTTCGGGACAGACGTACTTGCAGTGGCGGCGGGCCATCGACGCGCCGCAGAGCGGACACGGCCGGCCGCGAACCGCCTCGACGTCTCCCTCCGTCTCCGAGTCGCTCACGGGAGAGTCGACGGGCGGGACGGGCAAGTAGGTTGCCACTGCCCGCCGACGCGACCGCGATTCGGCACGAACTTCGAACAAGACTCTTGAGGGGTCGCCGACGACAGTCGGTGAGAACCGCCCGGACGCCGCGCGAGTCGGTGGCGCCGGCCCTCGCTCGACGGCGGGGGCGGTACTATACGTTCGCTCGCCGAACGAGAGACGAGACTGGCCGATGGAGAAGGCGCTCTGGTATCTGTTCGCGGGGACGCGGGGTGGAGAGAACCGCGTCCGTATCGTGCGAGCACTCTCCGACCGACCGATGAACGCGAATCAACTCGCCACGGAACTGGAGTTGGGGTATCGGACGATACGCCACCACCTCGAACTGCTCGAAGAACACGGCGTCGTCGAGGGGGGGCGACAACGACTACGGGAAGCTGTACTTCCTCACCGACCGGTTCCAGACGCACAGGGAGACGTTCGACCGAATCACGGAGCAACTGGACTGATGGCAATGGAGACGACGATTCTGGCGGCGAGTGCGCTCGCGGGAGTGAACATCATCCTCCTCGTGGCGCTCACGGCGGTGTGGGTGAACAACTACCGGACGTTCAAGACGCCGCTCGTCGGCGGGTTCGTCGCCTTCGGCGCGGCGATGCTGGCGGAGAACGCCCTCGCGCTCTACTTCTTCTTCAGCATGCAGAGCTTCTACTCCGGCGACCCGCACGTCCAGCAGGCGGTGTTGGCCCTCCGCGCCCTCCAACTGGTCGCGCTCGGCTTCCTCACGTACGTGACCGTGCAGTGAGCGGCGGTGAACGGCCGTCGGGACGACCCACCTACCGGCCACGTCAGTGGGCTCTCTCGAAATCCGGAGCCGTCGATAGTTTGTCGAGGCCACGCCGAATACAGGGCGTGTATGCGGTCGCTGGGAGAACCGTATAGTTACAGCACCCAGTACGACGATTCCTCCGACTTGGTTCAGCGATATTCCAATCGCCGCACAGTCGGGAGTCTGGTCTCGACGGAGACTGGTCGTTCGGCTACCGCTGCTGTGCAATCCGTGGTTCGACTTCGTCGAACAGCTCTTCGACCCGTCGTTCGATGGTATCACGAATCTCACGCACCTGATCGAGACTCTGTCCGTCGGGATCCGCTAACGCCCAGTCGCGGACGTCGACGTCGTCGGCATCGAGTTCGAGCGTCGAACAGCCCATGGTCGCTACGATGTCGCACGATTCGAGTTCAGCCGTCGAGACTTCTCTCGGGGTTCGGTCCGAGAGGTCGACGTCGAGTTCGCCCATCACCGTGACGACTTCTTCGTGGACCGTCTCGGCAGGACGTGTGCCACCCGTGAGTATCTCGACCTCGCCTTCGAGGTCACGTTCTTCCCGCTCACGTTCGGCGAACGCCGTCGACATCTGGCTGCGGCCAGCGTTCTGTACACATACGAACCCGAGTTTCGTCGTCGACTCGTTCGGCATGGTCGACCCTCCCGGAGTACCGACTTCAGGCTTCGTATGTTCTCTCTCTCGTTCACTATATCACACAATAGGAGACAAGAGACACGCGCTCAGAAGAAGCCGTCTCCCAGACGACTCGCTGTGACGTCGGTCGTTTCGGCGACGACGTGTGACCACGAGATTCCTGTTCGTCGATTGTTGTGTCACAATCCCCGCGATCCGTCGAGGGCGACGACAACGGCGTTGGCTCGTGGAGTCGCACGGTACTTTCGCCACTTGCCGTCCTTTCGGCGGGTGAGTAGCCCGGCGTCCGTTAGCTGAGACAGCGCGTGGCTGATCGCGCTGTCGCTGACGTCGAGCAGCGGAGAGAACTCACAGACGCAAAGCTCCTCGTCGGCGACGTGGAGAATGCGGACGATTTTGTACCGAGTCTCGTTGGCGAGTGCCGAGAGTACTCCGACGTCGTCTTCGAGAGCCGGGCCGCCGGCGACGGCGTCTAACTCCTCGAGTTCAGCCAACCGTTCGGTAACTTCGTCGTCGCCACAACCACCCCGTTCACTAGCGAGATAGCGCTGCAGTCGCTCGGTGGATGACATACCTCTCAGTCGAACGGAGACGTGATTAAGTATTGTGGAGTGTGTGTGAGAAACACCAGCGTAGTATGATTGCAGATTCTCTAAGATGTCTCCCGGAGTCTACATCGGTTTTCGCCACCGCTTACGCGCTCATTTGGGGGTTAAAGCGACCGATAATCGGATTTAATCCGGTCGAAATCCCCCGAGCTCGAAAGCATAGTCCTTATACATTAGTTGAGAAAGTACTCATATGAGTGTGAGAGCGATATCACGATTTGGTGCCCCACTCTGTCCGTCCCGTGTCCAGACAATTGAACGATCGATTCACCATCACGAATGACTGAACTTACCCTGTACGAAGAAGCGATGTGTTGTTCCACCGGCGTCTGTGGACCCGACCCCGACGACGAACTAGTCGAAGTCAGTGCCGCCCTCGACCAGTTGGAGACGGCGTTCGAGGACGTCGACGTCTCGCGGGCGAACATGCAACACGACATCGACCAGTTCCTCCAGACTCAGCGTATCTCTGCCCTCGTCGAGGAACACGGGCCGTCGATTCTCCCCATCACGGTCGTCGACGACGAAATCGTCGGGAAGTCCGAGTATCTCGACTACGACGAACTCGAGTCGATCCTCGAAGATCACACGGGACCTGAGGAGGCGTCACGATGACGTCGAAACCGACCGACGCTCGCACCGTCGTCGAACCGACGAACGACGGGACCGAGTTCGTCTTCTTCAGCGGGAAAGGAGGTGTCGGCAAGAGTACCGTGAGTTGCGCGACCGCGACCTGGCTGGCAGACAACGGCTATGACACACTGCTGGTGACGACCGACCCAGCACCGAACCTCTCCGACATCTTCGACCAGAACATCGGTCACGAGGTCACGGCAATCGACGAGGTCGAAAATCTCGCAGCCATCGAGATCGACCCGGACGCCGCCGCCGAGGAGTACCGTCAAGAGACGATCGAACCCATGCGGCAGTTACTCGACGACGAGCAACTCGAAACGGTCGAAGAGCAACTCAACAGTCCGTGCGTCGAGGAGATCGCCGCTTTCGACAACTTCGTCGACTTCATGGACAGCCCAGAGTACGACGTGGTCGTCTTCGACACCGCGCCGACCGGTCACACCATCCGCCTGATGGAACTCCCCACGGACTGGAACGCGGAACTCGAGAAGGGCGGCTCGACGTGTATCGGTCCGGCGGCGTCGATGGAAGACAAGAAGGCCGACTACGAGCGTGCCATCGACACGCTACAAGACGCGGACCGGACCTCGTTCGCCTTCGTCGGAAAACCCGAGGCCTCCTCGATCGACGAGATAGAGCGGAGCGCTGCCGACCTCGCCGACCTCGGGATCGAATCTCAGATGCTCGTCGTCAACGGCTATCTCCCGGAGTCGGTCTGTGAGGACCCCTTCTTCCGCGGTAAGCGAACCGACGAGCAGTCGGTCATCGACCGCGTCGCGTCGACGTTCGACGAACAGGCGCTCGCTACCTATCCGCTCCAGCCGGGTGAGATCACCGGGGTCGACCTGCTCTCGGACGTCGGTGGCGTCCTCTACGACGGCGAAGACGCCACAGTCGACGTCGGAACCGTCCCCGACGCGACGACGGACGAACGGTCGGTAGACTTCGATTCGCTCACAGACCCCGATGCCGTCGCAGAACAGTTGCGACCGGTCGACGGGACGCGCTACCTCTTCTTCACCGGAAAGGGCGGTGTCGGAAAGAGCACTGTCGCCTCCACGACGGCGACCGCACTCGCCGAAGGAGGCTACGAGACGCTCGTCGTGACAACCGATCCAGCGGCGCATCTCGAGGACATCTTCGAGGAGTCCGTCGGTCACGACCCCACGTCGGTCGGTCAGGAGAACCTCGACGCTGCCCGCATCGATCAGGAGGAGGCACTCGAAGAGTATCGGACGCACGTTCTCGACCACGTCACCGAGATGTACCAAGAGAAAGACGACAGTGCGATCGACGTCGACGCCGCCATCCAGAACGTCGAGGAAGAACTGGAGTCACCGTGTGCCGAGGAGATGGCGGCACTCGAGAAGTTCGTCAGTTACTTCGACGAGGACGGGTACGACGTGGTCGTCTTCGATACCGCGCCGACCGGCCACACGCTCCGACTGCTCGAACTCCCGTCGGACTGGAAGGGCTTCATGGACCTCGGATCGCTGACGAAGGGAGCAGCACCCGAGAAGGGAGACAAGTACGACGACGTGATCGAGACGATGCAGAACCCCGACAAGAGTACGTTCGCGTTCGTCATGTATCCCGAGTACACGCCGATGATGGAAGCGTACCGGGCGGCGGAAGACCTGCGAGACCAGGTCGGTATCGAGACCTCGCTGGTCGTGGCTAACTACTTACTTCCCCAAGAGTACGGCGACAACGCGTTCTTCGAGAACCGTCGTGCCCAGCAGGAACGGTACCTCGACGAGATCAGCGACCGGTTCGACGCACCGACGATGCTCGCACCACTTCGACGAGACGAACCGGTCGGACTGGACGAACTCCGTTCGTTCGGGGCGGAGATTGCCGGTCTGTCTAGCGTTCGTGAGGAGATACAGGAGGAGGTGACGCCGTCGTGAGCGAGAGTCGAACCGAAGCGCCTGCCGTCGAGACGGAGCTTCGAGAGTTCCTCGAGACGCTCCGCGACTCCGAGACCTACCAGCGGTTCGTGGAGGCGCAGAAGGAACTCGAAGCGGATTCCGAGGCGATCGAGTTGCTCGAGACGTATCGACAGAAACAGGACGCGTTGCAGGACGACGAATTCGACCCCTCGGTCATGGGTGAGTTGCGAGACCTCCAGACCGAACTCTCGAACAACGAGACGATCCAGCAGCACCGAGACGCGCAGGCGGAACTCGTCGACCTCCTCCAACGGACCAACGACGCGATAAGCGAACGAATCGGTCAGGAGTTCGCACGGTCGCTCGGAGGTGGGTGCTGTTGAGTACATCCGACGAGGACGTGTTGACTGCCGCCGCCGACCTCGGGAAGAAACTTCAGACGCTTCAGTCGGAGTCGACGTCTTCCGAGTTCGAGTCGATTCTCGTGGCGTGCAACGAAGCGATAACCGAGACGACCGGCCTCGAGTACGGCGAGGTCTGCGACGCGGGTAGCGACTGCTGCTGAGTTCAGTCGTCGAGCGTCGGTCTCCGCTTCGCCCGAACCGCGACCCGGCGAACGACCTATGTACGGGTAGGTAGCAGTACTGTGCCCACATATGAAACGCATTAGGACTCCGACGAAGAGATGTCCGGTATGGCAACGAAAGAGACTCTACGCGTCGATTTCCTGTGTGTGGAAAACGCTGGTCGGAGCCAGATGGCAGCCGCATTCGCCGAACGAGAGGCGTCCGAACGTGGACTCGAAGACGTCGTCGAGGTACACTCGGCGGGAACGCGACCCGCCGACGAGGTTCACGAATCGGTCGTCGAGGCGATGGACGAAGTCGGAATCGACATCTCCGATCGGGAACCGAAGTGGGTCGTCGTCGAGGACCTCGAACACAGTCACTTCGTGATCACGATGGGCTGTACGATCAACGAGTTTCACCCCTCTACGTACGGCGTCGAGCACAGGGAGTGGGGCCTCCGCGACCCAGAGGGGGAAGACTTCGAGACCGTCCGAGAGATCAGGGATGAACTGGAGCGTCGAGTGACGGAACTCTTCGACGAGATCGAAGACGTCGCACGGGACCTCGAAACGAAACGGTCCCTCTCGGAACGGGTAACCGAGACGATCAAGAACGCGCTGTCGTTCTGACGGCGTCTCGACCGATTTTCCCGGTCCGGCCACTCGGTCGTCGGTAACTGGGGCCCGTCCGGAGCATCTCGGCGATTCGCTCGGCATCTTTACGTCCTCGATGCTCTGAGCCTCTCGTTCGACGCCGTATTCGACCCGAAAGAACTGACCGAGTGGACGGGAACGGGCACGTACGAAGACGAATTCGTATGTATCCTTCGCGGGAAACTACACACCTGATGCCCTCCATCGTCGACCAAACTGTGTTTAGCGAGCCCTCCGGCCGTCCCCTTGGAGTGGTCTACCTCTGTGGAGCACTCCTGTTGTCGGGGGCGTATGGATACTACGCCGTCGTGGGAGCTGTGACGCCGACCAGTTCCGTACTGTTTTTGAGCGCCGGACTGGCCCTGTCCGGAATTGCCGAGTCCCTGCCGAAAACTCGTCGACGGGCAGCCGGTGTCCTACGACTCACGGCGATCTCCGTACTGGTGAGCCTTCTCGTTATCATCGCCTTCGCGCCCGAATTCCTCACTAGGTGATAGAGCCGGTCGGGATAGGTTCACTGCTATTGTAACGAGTTCGTTCTCACGGGGGGCTTACTACGAGTGAGAGGAGAGACACAAGATTGAGTTGCTGCACACACCCGCTAAGTCTTGCACACCTTTTCTGACAGCAATTGGATATGTCACTGTGGCAGTGCTGAACTCAGCACGCAAATCGGCCACCTAGTTTCGACCGAGAAGCAGGACCGTGAAGGCGGACTATCGATCGACTGAAACGCGAGTACAGTCTTGTTCTCGTATGCAGTGGCTAGATGCACTCGTTCGCCCTCTCGAACGGTACGCGGATGCGCTCTCCGCTAAAAATCACGGCATCGTCGCCGTTGTCTCGTTTTGCATCTTCGTCGGCGTGATCGCTCTGGGGTTCGTTCCGGTGACTCGCCGAATCGAGACGTCCGGCTATTCCACTACAGATTTGCAGGCCGCGACGACCCGGGCGGAGGTGGACACGATACTACAAGCCTTCGACCCGGTCGTGGAATCGGTGATGCTTCTCTCCGTCCTCGATTACGTCTTCATCGTCGCAGGGTTCTTCTTGTTTTTCTCGCTCCATTCGGTCTGCATGAAGGCGCTGGCAGGCCACGGTAGGCTCGTCCTGATACCGAAGATAGGGATGGGCCTGACAGTCGTCTCTCGACTTCTCGATTCGCTGGAGAACCTCTGGGTCATCCTCATCTACACGAATCCCGACGAGTACGCGACCATCCTGATCGGTCTCACGAACAGCTCTGAAGCCTTGAAGTGGATGGTCGTCAGCGTCGAATATCCGATGCTCGGCATCGCCATCGCGCTTGCACTGCTGACACGGTTTACCTCGCTGTTCGACGGTCGCTCAGAGAGCCCACAGTAGGCAGGGCCGAAATCTTTGACCGGTGAGAGACTGCAGTAGCTGTGCTGAATACAGAGCGCGAGCCTCGCACGACGATCTGCTCGAATAGCGTGTACAGAGAATCGGTCGATACAGTCAGCATGAGCAGTTGCCCGAAATCCACGACGAATCGGAAGTTAACACATATATCCGACAACCGTGTCTTTCTGGTTTATATGCAATTCTGTGACGAGTGTGGTTCGATGATGCATACGGAGGGGGATACGTGGACGTGTCGCTCCTGTGAGAACGAAGAGTCGCGGGACTCGCAAGCGGAAGCGGAGATGGCGATCCAGGACGGACAGCAGGACGACGGAGCACCCGCCGTGGCCGACGCGACCCAAAACTCCACCGAGACGATGCAGGAGCCCTGTCCAGCCGACGACTGCGACAGCGACCGAGCCTACTACGAGATGATGCCGAAGCCGGGCGGTTCCTACGAGGTTCGGCTGTTCACCTGCGTCGAGTGCGGCCACAAGTGGCGCGGGTCCTGACTCCCGGTAACCCAAACCACTCGATTCGCAGGCTCACTGAGCGACTGGTTCAACGTCTCCAGCACGAAAGAAAAGAAGCCGGCGTACTGCATACACCCTCTGCAGTCAGCAGTTGCGTGTGGTTTGTTCCACACCTCAGTCGTGAACCCGTTTTAGGTCAACTTGCGTACTTCATAACCACTAAGCGTTCTGCGGCAACTCTCTGACAGCAATGCCCTCCCGGAGGTAGGTCCCCTCGCCAGACGAGCTATCGTTTTCGTACTACGAGGATGCATTCCCTGCACACGACATTTTTCCATGCGAAACGAGTTCGTGACGTATCTCTCCGGTTAGCGGACCAGCATCCCCGATAGTATCGACCGAGACCGTACTGGCTGCAGCAGCGTGGTTCCACGATATCGGCCGACCACTCGAACGGATCGGAGAGATCGAAGATCACGACGAATGGGACGGCCACCGAAGCCGTACCCCTTCTCCAGGCTGAAGGCGTGGCACCTGAC
>NZ_WPCD01000088.1:0-13902 GCF_009741955.1 Halogeometricum sp. CBA1124
CGGAACTATCCGGCCCTGAACATGTTCGGTGGCCGATTCGACGGCTGGGAACGTCCCTGACGATACACGTCGGGGCCGTCACTATCGTCGAACTGGTATGAGAATCAGCCGTCGAACGATAGCGAAAGCGCTCGTCGCCGTGTTCGTCGTCAACCTCGTGGTGATGGGTATCGGCGCGTACCACTCCTCGCAGAACGTGCCGCCCATCCCGAAGGAAGTCGTCGGTCCCGACGGCGACGCGGTGGTCACGCAGTCGCAGGTACAGCGCGGAAAGATCGTCTTCCAGCAGAACGGCCTGATGAACCACGGCTCCATCCTCGGCAACGGGGCCTACTACGGCGTCGACTACACCGCCGACGCGCTGGATTTGAAGGTCCAGTTCATGCGCGCGTACTACGCGCAGGAACGGTACGACCGACCGTACGACGAACTCGCCGACGCCGAGCAGGCCAGCGTCGACAGCGTCGTCCGCGACGACGTGGACGAACCGCTGACTCCCGGCGCGCAGACCGTCCGGTACTCGCCGGCGGAGGTGTACGCCCACGAGCAGGTTCGCGAGGTGTACGTCGAGCGATACCACGAGGGGGCGACGGAACGCGGCCTGCCGGCGAACTTCGTCGACTCGGCGTCTGACGCCCGCCGCTTCGCGGACTTCGCGATGTGGACCGCGTGGATGTCGCACACCGACCGGCCCGGCAGCGACCACAGTTTCACGAACGAGTGGCCGTACGAACCCGCCGCCGGGAACGCGCCGACGGGGGCGACGATGACGTGGAGCGTCCTCAGCATGGTGCTTCTGGTCGCCGCGGTGGGCATCGGCGTCTGGCTGTACAACTCCGTCGAACTCCCCGAACCGGAGATTCGGAGCATCGAGGTGCCGCCGCCGGACGAAATCTCCCTGTCGCCCAGTCAGCGCGCGGCGACGCGCTTCGTCCCCCTCGCGGGAGCGCTGTTTGCCGTACAGGTGTTACTCGGGGGACTGCTCGCACACTACTACGTCGAACGCGAGGCTTTCTTCGGCGTCAGTGAGGTGTTCGGCGTCGAACTCCTCTCGGTCCTGCCGTTCTCGCTGGCGAAGACGTTCCACCTGGACCTCGGCATCCTCTGGATAGCGTCGCTGTGGCTGGGCGCGGGCCTGTTCCTGCCGCCCCTGCTGACGAACTACGAACCGCCGCGACAGAAGACGTACATCCACCTGCTCCTCGGCGCGCTCGTCGTCGCCACCGTCGGCGGACTCGGCGGCGTCTGGCTCGGCGCGCAGGGCTACATCGACGGCGCGCTCTGGTGGATTCTCGGCAACGAGGGCCTGGAGTACCTCGAAGTCGGCCGACTCTGGCAGGTCGGACTCCTCGTCGGCTTCGTGCTGTGGACGGCGCTGGTCTGGCGCGGCTTCAGACCCCTCCTGAGGCGGGAGTCCAGCTACGGACTGGCCCACCTCATCGTCTACGCCGGGGGGTCCATCGGCCTCCTGTTCACCGCCGGGATGCTCTACACGCCGCGGACGAACATCGTGATGACGGAGTTCTGGCGCTGGTGGGTCGTCCACATGTGGGTCGAGGGAGCCTTCGAGTTCTTCATCGTCGCCATCGTCGGTCTCACCCTCGTCAGCATGGGGTTACTGAAGAAACGCTCCGCCGAGAAGGCGGTGGCGTTTCAGGCGCTGTTCGTGATGGGGTCGGGCGTCATCGGCGCGGCGCACCACTACTGGTGGGTCGGACAGCCCGACGTGTGGATTCCGTTCGGGTCGGTGTTCTCGACGCTCGAACTCATCCCCCTCGTCCTCATCCTGTTCGAGGCGATGGGGCAGTACCGCGCGCTGGCCACGGGCGAGGAGGGCTTCCCCTACACGCTCCCGTTCATGTTCATCATCGCCAGCGGCTTCTGGAACTTCGTCGGCGCCGGCGTCCTCGGCTTCTTCATCAACCTCCCCCTCGTCAACTACTACGAACACGGGACGTACCTCACGGTGGGGCACGCCCACGCCGCGATGTTCGGCGCGTTCGGGTTCCTCGCCCTCGGGATGGCGACGTACATGCTCCGAATCTCGTCGAAACCCGCCCAGTGGACCGAGCGACGACTGCGGTGGGCGTTCTGGCTGTGGAACGTCGGCCTCGCCGTCATGGTGTTCGTGAGCGTCCTGCCCGTCGGCTTCCTGCAGTTGGAGACGGCGTTCACGCAGAGTTACGCCGCCGCCCGGAGTCTGGCGTTCTACAACGGTGAACTCGTCCAACTGCTGTTCTGGGCGCGCCTCCCCGGTGACACGATGATAATCCTCGGGACGCTCGTGTTCGTCTACGACGTGGTGGTCAAGCGGTTCTCGCTTCGGTCCGTCTCGACGCCCGAGGAGACGCCGCCCGCGGGGACGATTCCCGACCGACTGCTGACCGAAGACGACGACTGAGACCCGCTTCCGGCCGCCGTTTTTTCGACCGCCGTCGCCTCCCGTCACCCGCCTACGCGAGAGTCGACTGTCGGCGTCCCACTCCTCTCGTCTCGTCCTGCCGCCTCCCGCGTTCGCTCCGCACGTCGCCGAGAGACGGATATACGCCGGCGGGAACACCTTCGGGCACGTTCCAGTCTCGTAGAAATAGCAAACTAGTTGATTGTTTCGCCTTCGCTATCTCCGCTCGTGAGGTCAAGCCAATGTTCGCACCAACTCGACGACGCGTCCTGGAAGCGCTCGGAATCGGCGGCGTCGCATCGGTCGCCGGGTGTAGCGGCGACGCGCCCGCCGGAGAAGAGACGACGACGCAGACCGTAGCACAGACGACGGCGAACGCGACGGCCGAGAGCGTCGCGGCGGACCCGACGGACGTCCCCGACCCGGTCGACCGGTCGGAACCCAGACACCACGAGGTGACGCTCGAAGCCGTCGAGGTGACGGCGGAGATAGAACCGGGCGTGACGTTCGACTACATGACGTTCGACGGGCAGATTCCCGGCCCGATGATTCGCGTCCGGCAGGGCGACACCGTGTCGTTCACGCTGAAGAACCCGCCCGAGAACGACATGCCGCACAACGTGGACATGCACGCCATCTACGGCACCGGCGGGGGCGCCGTCGCCACCACCGCCGCGCCCGGCGAGGAGAACGCCGAACGGTTCGAGGCGACGTACCCGGGTGCGTACATCTACCACTGCGCCGTGCCGAACCTCGACTACCACATCTCCGCGGGGATGTTCGGCATGATTCTGGTCGAACCGAAGGGGGGACTGCCCGAGGTGGACCGCGAGTTCTACTTCGGCCAGCACGAACTCTACACGGACGGAACGCCCGGTTCCGAGGGGCACCACGGCTTCGACTTCGAGGCGATGGCCAGCGAGAACCCGACGTACGTCCTGCTCAACGGCGAGAAGTACGCCTACGCGGCGGCCAACCGCGGCCCCCTGCAGGCGAACGTCGGCGAGACGGCGCGGGTGTTCATGGTGACCGGCGGGCCGAACCTCCAGTCGAACTTCCACCCCATCGGCAACGTCTGGACCGAGTGCTTCCCGAACGGGTCGCTGTCGATGGAACCGCACACGCACATCCAGACGCAGGTGGTCCCGCCGGGAAGCACCATGGTCGGGACGATGGAACTCCCGGTGCCGGAACGCATCAAACTGGTGGACCACGCCCTCTCGCGGGTCGCTCGGAAGGGCAACCTCGCCGAAATCGACGTGACCGGCGAGGAGGACCCCGAGGTGTTCGACCCCGAGGTGGACGGCGCCGACGAAGGACCCCTCTACGGCGACGGCGAGGGGGACGGGTGACCGCGCGGACCGCCTCGGACGCCGGTTTCGTCACCGTCGCGCGGGCGTCGGCGCACGGGCGCGGCCGCGTTCGAGGGTGACGGCGAGCAGTCCGAACGGCGGTCGACGGACCCGACGGGTGCCAGAAGACCGAACAGGCCTCGCCGCCAACCGCCTTCTCATGGCCCAGCTAGACGAGACGGATCTCGTCATCCTGCAACGGTTGCTGGACGACGCGCGCCGGTCGTATCGCGGCATCGCCGAGGAGGTAGACCTCTCCGCGCCGACCGTCTCGAACCGGGTCGAACGCCTCCGTGACATCGGTCTCATCCGCCGGTTCACGGTCGAGTTGGACCGCACGCTGCTCTCGGCGGCCGACGAGACGCTCGTCGTCGTGGAGACGCACCCAGCCGACGCCGGCGACGTGATGTCGAAACTGACCGCCGTCGAGGGCGTCGAGCACGTGTTTCAGACGGTGGAGGGGCGCGTCGTCGCCAAAGCCGTGTTGTCGCCCTCTGACGTGCACGCCCTGTTCACGAACACGCTCGAAGACGAACGGGTCGAGGAGTACCGCGCCGAGTCCGTCCTCCGCTCCGCGTGGCGGCCGCAACTCGGCACCGACGACAACGAAGTCCAGTGTTCCATCTGCGGGAAAACGGTCACCGGCGAGGGGGAGAGCGTCGAAGTCGGGCCGAAGAGTCTCCACCGCGTCTGCTGTTCCTCGTGCACCGAACGGGTCGTCGAGGAGTACCAGTCGGTGCAGGAGACGACCGACGACTGACTCCGCGGCCGAGGGCCATTATCGAATCCACTTTTCCACCGGGCGAAACTTGGGTTTCCGAACCGGTCACCGCCGTCTTCGTTCGTTCGCACGCGAACGTCGTTCTCGTTCGTCGCCGAGAGCGAGCAGTCCGGCGCGTCCGGATAACAGTACCGGCCGACCGGTCCGTCCGAGCCGTCTCGACGCGTCGAATCCGTCTCCCCCGACACTTTGCACACGAAGCCACAAGGGAAGAAAAACGTCCGCCCGTGAGTACTAGGTGCGATGTCACTGTCAGAGACCCTGTCGAAGAACGAACGCCTGAGCGACGAACAGCGAGAGTGCATCGAGAACTGCACCGAAGCTGTCGAGGTGACCGAGTGGTGCGCCGACGAGTGTCTCGGGAGCGAGGAGATGGAGGAGTGCGCCCGTCTCTGCCGCGACGTGGCCGACGTCGCGTCGCTGCACGCCCGCCTGATGGCGCGCGGGTCGAACTACAGCACCCAACTCGCCCAGGCCTGCGCCGGCGCCTGCGAGGAGTGTGCCGAGGAGTGTCGCCGTCACGACGCCGACCACTGTCAGACCTGCGCCGAGGTTCTCGACGACTGCGCGGAGACGTGCCGTAGCATGGCGGCGTAACCGCGTCACCCCTCCTCACTTCGCCGTACTTCTCCTCTTCTCACCGCTCCGACTCGCCCGCCGACTGTCGACGTATCGCGCCGGTGGGAACCCGCGATGTCGAGCGACGCCATCGCAGAGCAAAGCTATCAAAACTAGCAGAGACCTCAAAACTGAACGACGACTGAGGTGTGCTCGTCGAACTGTTGCCTCGTTCGAATCCGTCTCCCACGACGTTCTCCTAATATATACTTTCAAGATATATAATATACCTGCCAGTCCTTCGTTGCCCTTCGGCGATGACGAATCTGTGGCGAAATACCTTTCTGAGGCCGTCTATCGACAGAATATCCGTCCTATCGAACTAACTAGTTCGTACTGACCTGTCGTAGTGACAGAACATTTATATAGGGTGTCGAGTATGACTCAGACGTGAACTGGAACCCTGAGTGGTCCTCCGCGGTCGCAGTCGCTCTCCTCGTCGCCGCGTGTCTGGTCACCGCCGGTCCCGTGGCGGCGGACGAGACGGCGACCCGGAGCGATTCGACCCCGAACGGAACGGCCGACGACGAGACGCCGGTGCAGACGGCGTCGGAGACGAATCGAACGGTGACCGAGGCGCGGACGGCCACCGAGACAGCGACGACGGCGACCGAACGGCAGACGCCGACCGCGACGTCGAGTCCCACCGAGACGCGGACTCGGACGGACGACACCCGGTTCGCGGTGTCCGAACTGGCGGCGTCCGACAGCCTTCGGGTGGGGGACGGCCTCGCGGTGACCGCCACGGTGACGAACCGCGGCGCGGCGAACGGAACCGAGACGCTCCGATACTCGTTCGGCGGGGAGACGGTGGCGACTCGGTCGGTGACGCTCGAACCCGGCGAGTCGACGGCCGTCACGTTCGAAGTCGCCTTCGACGACGTCGAGGCCGCCCTCGGGTCGGTCGAACCGGGCACGTTCGTCCACGGCGTCCGGAACGAGTCCGGTGCCGGGGCCGCGGCCCGCGTCCGCGTGACGCCGGACGTGGACCTCACCGTCGAGTCGGTGGACGCGCCGACGGAGGTGTCTCACGGCGACGCCTACGTCGTCCTCGCGACGGTCGGGAACCCGAGCGAGACGGCCATCACCCGCCGCGTCGCGTACGAGTTCGCCGGCAGAACGGTCGCGGAGCGAGCGGTGACCGTCGCCGGCGACGACGACCGACAGGTCGCGTTCGAGATTCGACTCGCCGACGTCGAACGCGTCGCGGGTCCCGTTCGAAACGAGACGACGTACGACCACGGCATCGCCGCCGGAGACGACCGAGACGTGGGGGCCGTGCGCGTCGTCAGAAGCCCGAGTGCGGACGCCTCGTCGCTGGCGGCCGAGTCGTTCGAGACGGTCCACGACGTGCGACCCGGCGACGTGTACACCGTCGAACTCGCGGTTCGGAACGTCGACACCGCCGACTTCGAGGGCCAACTGAGCTACCGCGTCGACGGGAACGTCGTCGCGACCGAGTGGGCGCGCGTCCCCATCGGCGAACGACGGACGGTCGCGTTCGAAGTCGAGTACGACGCCGTCGCCGACGCCGCCGTTCCGCTCTCGTCCGCGGAGACGGAACAGGGCGTCTTCGTCGGCCGGGAGGCCGTCGCGACCCGGCCCGTGGCCGTCTCGGTGCCGGCGACGCCCGAGGCGACGCCTCGACCGGAACCGACGTTCACCGCCGCCGAGACGCCGTCACCCGCACCGACGCCGGCGGGGTCGGACGCCGCTGACGCCACGAACGACGGGCCCGACGACTGTCGTCGCGGATTCTTCACCCCCTGCGGCGGTGCGGCGATGGGCGAGACGTCGCTGACGATGGTCGGTATCCTCCTGTCGGGGTTCGGAATCGTCTACCAGATGTACCAGGGGCGACGATGACTCGCGGCCTCCCCGCGGTCTGGAGTGCGGTGTTCGGCGCGCCGTTCGTCGCCGTCGGCGCGTACGTGTTCGCCTTCCAGTCGCAGTATCCGCTGGTCGCGAACCAACCGACTGCGCCGCCGGCGGCGGGCGTTCCGCTGGCGGCGTTCGGCCTGTTCGTCGTCGCTCTCGGCGTCTACGTGCAGTTCGCCAGCACGCCCGACCGGCCGACGATGCGCGACGGAGAGTGGATAGTGGACGAGCGAGACCCGGCGCAGCGAAGCGCACTCGCGAAGACGTTCGCCGCCGTGCCGTTCCTCGCCGTCGGACTGGACCTGCTGTACTTCACGACGTACCCGCTGGTCTACCCGACGCTCGCCCTCGCGGCGGGGTTGTACCTGTTCTCGACCGGCATCCACGAGTACTGGCGCAACACGCTCACGTCTTACCTCGTGACGAACCGCCGGGTGCTGGAGGAGTACCGCTTCGTCTCGCTCGCTCGCACCGAAGTCCCCTTGGAGAAGGTCCGCGCCGTCGAGGAACGGCGGTCGGCCTTCGAGTCGCTGTTCGGCCTCGGCGGCGTGCACGTCCGCGCGGGGTCGACCGGCGACCTGAGCGTGACGGTGCGGTCGGTGTACGACTCCACCGCGTTCGCCGACGAGATTCGCGAGGAGATAGACCGCGCCGGCGACGCGACCCGGACCGCGTTCGACGGCTACGTCGAGGCGACGCCCGTGGACGCAGCGACGGACGACGTCGTCGACGCCGACGAGCGCGACGCGCCGTCGGTCCTCGACGCGGAGGGGTCGGTCGAGTCGCTGGACGCCGCCGACGCGACGTTCGCCG
Organism: Halogeometricum sp. CBA1124; assembly: GCF_009741955.1. Classification (NCBI taxonomy): domain Archaea; kingdom Methanobacteriati; phylum Methanobacteriota; class Halobacteria; order Halobacteriales; family Haloferacaceae; genus Halogeometricum; species Halogeometricum sp. CBA1124. The sequence goes on from NZ_WPCD01000088.1 coordinate 7,844, forward strand.
AGGCCGAACCGCGGAGCGACGGCGGCACCGACGAGCCGATTCCCGACGCTGACTTGTGTGGGACGGGCGCCGATACGGGCCACGACCACTCCTGACGCTCCCTCGACGGGTCACTCCACGCGTATCGCTCGCGGCCGGACTTCGCTCCCGCGTCCGTCGGCCGGTGCCGGCGCGAACCCCCGCTGAACGACGCGGTGCCCCGCGCGGATGGCGGCGCGTTCGACGCGGGTCGGTTCGTCCTCCGGGCCGTCGGCGACGGCGACGTCCGCGAACGTCACCGGCAACCCCATCCCGCGGTAGAACGACGGCACGTCCTGCACGTGGAAGTGGAGGTGCGGTTCGGTGGAGTTGCCCGAGTGACCGCACAGGCCGATTCGCTGCCCCGCCTCGACGCCGTCGCCCGCCTCGACGGCGACGCTCCCCTCGCGGAGGTGTGCGAGGACGCTGTACTCGTCCGGTGCGTGTTCGACGACGACGTAGTTGCCGCGGATGTCGCGTTGCCGCAGGTCCAACCACCCGCGGGTTCGCGGGGCGTCGCGGTGCCCGTCGCTCGCGGCGACGACGACGCCGGCGGCGGGTGCGACGACCGGTTCCTCCCAGCAGTAGTAGTCGCTTCGGTCCGTCCCGTCGCCCGCGTGGGTTCGCCCCTCGCCGTCGGTCCTGACCAGGTCGTAGGCGTATCGCTGTCCGAGGATGCTCCACGAGTGCGAGTGGGCCTTCTCGTGACCGCCGCCCACGACGGTCCACTCCCCCTCGACGGGGAGTCGGTAGGTGACGGACCCCTCGAACGACTCGGGGTCGGGCAGCGAGAACCGATAGCGGGCGTACACGGCGAGGTGCCCGAGCAGTTGTCGGACCCCCTGCGCCTGGACGAACGGGTTCACCTGGAGCGGTACCATCGACAGGAGGAAGCGCGCAGAACTCCACCGGTCGCCCGTCTTCACCCACGACGCCGGCGACTCGCCGCGTGACGGAGCGAGCATCGTGACGAACGGCCACAGCGCGAACAGGAAGCACAGGAGGAGTGGCTCAAGGAACTCGAACCGTCGCGAGACGAGACTCGGGAGGCCGAGCAGTCCCACCAGGGCGAGGTTCGTCGGGTCCGGGACTCTGTCGAGGAGGGAGCCGTCGGACGGGTCCGAGGCGGGAGCGTCCTCTCCGGCGTCGGCGTGCGAGGGCATACCGACCGATGGACGGGAACGGAAAAGAGCGTTTGGCGAACGGAATTTCTATCTAGACTCTTACAACTCTGGCCGAGCGACCGTCGCTGGGGGAGCGACCGAGAGAGTAAGCGACATGACGCTCCGACCCCTTCGGTCCCGTGTGAACGACGTACAGGGACGCGGGCTTGCGTGGCGATGAGCGGCAGCGACCGAGACGAGTACGGGTACACCGAGTGGATATGCACGAACTGCGGGCGGAGCGCGCCGAAGAACAACCCGCCGTGCGACCGTTGCGGCAACATGCAGTTCGAACAGGTCGAGGTCCGCGCGAGCGACTTCGACGACGAAGTCACGGCGGCCAGCACCGCGGACATCCTCCGCGAGAACGCCGGCGTCGCCGTCGCCGCCGCCGCCGTTCTGTCCGTCGTCGTCGTCGCGATGCTGGCGTCGGCAGGCGTGTTCGTCGTCTCGGACCCGTTCGGGCTCGGCATCCGCTTCGGCGCCGTCGAAGCCGTCAGTCCGAACGACGACGGCACGCTGACCGCCGCGGAACTCCACGGCCGCGTCGCCGCAGAGTACGGCGGTAGCTCGATGCGGTGGTACGGCCGCGGGCTCGAACTCTCGTACCGGTCCGACGCGACGACGACGGGTACGCTGGCCGAGGAGGTCAGCACCGTCGCCGTCTGGTACGCCCAGTACGTCGGCGACGGCGGCGACGCCGACAGTCTCGAACTAACCGTCAGAACCGGCGACGGCCGGGCGCGGGTGACTATCGACCGGGCGGACGCCGCGGCGTTCGCCGCCGGCGACATCACCGAGTCGGAGTACCGGTCGCGGATTTTCCAGTCCGGGTAAGTCCCCGACCGCCCCTCGCAGAACGCGCCCGTCCGACCCCGTCACGCCGACTCGACTGCCGTCTCCACGACTTCGCCCGCGTCGGACAGCGTCACGTGCAGGCGTTCGTCGTCGAGTCCGACGGTGACGACGACGCCCCCGTCGTCGGCCCGGGTCGTCTCGTACTCGACGTGGCCCAACTCCCACAGCAGCGAGTCGCGCACCGGTCGGCCGTGGTCGTGGTAGAACGCGTCCACCGTCGGGTGGACGGTGAGGGCGAACCACGCCGGCCCGACCAGCGAGGCGGTACACGTCTCGCAGTCGGCCCGGAAGAGGGGCGTCGGCCGCGACGTGCGGTCGTCTGCCTCGTCCCCGGCCTCGGCCTCGTCGCCGCCGTCGGCACCGGGTCCGTCGTCCGCCTCGGTCGGTACGGCCTCGATACGGGTCGTCATCGCCCCGTAACACTCCACGCAGACGCCCTGTAGCGACAGGTCGATGGCGTGGCGAATCAGACTCGTCGCCAGCGTGGCGAGTTCGGAGACGGTGGCGTCGGCCGCCGCGTTCGGCGGAATCGACCACCGGAGCAGGGGGTGGTCGTTCTCGCAGGTCACGTCGAGTCGGCCGTCCTCGTAGACGCCGGTGGCGGCGCCGCCGCAGACGTTGCACGCGCCGTCCACCGTCGTGGGCCCCAGCCGTTCGTGGTCGGTGTACCGCCCGGCGAGGATGGCGGCGACGATTTCGCTGCCGGCGTGCGAGAGGCGATAGCCGTCCTCGGTCCGTTCCACGAAGCGACCGACCAGCGTGTTCAGGTGGTAGCGGAACCGGCCGGGGTCTCGACGCCGGCGCGCTTTCGCAACGCCGCGAAACCGGCCGTCGTCTCGCCCGTCTCGCGGGTGTGAGCGGCGAGGGCGCGGAGGATGGCGACTCGCGTCGGGTCCGACACCGCCGCGAAGGCGGCGTCCGGGTCACCCGACCCGTTCGGTGCGGAGTCGGACATACGCCGACCGTGGGGCGCAGAGCGGCTTAATACCCCGCCGCCTCGGCACGTTCACCCGCGGAGCGACTCGACCGGTGGGTCGCTCGCCGCGCGCCACGCCGGGTACAGGCCGGAGACGACGCTCGCGGCGACGCCGAACAGGAAGCCGAACCCGAAGTAGGCGAGGCTCTGGCCGGTGAACGCCGTCGGGTCGCCGAGGAGGGCGTTGTTGACGACGAGTCCGACGCCGACGCTCAGGACGACGCCGACGACGGACCCGACGAGGCCGATGAGCAGCGACTCGGCGAGCATCATCCGAAGCACGTCCAGTCGCTGGTAGCCGACGGCGCGGAAGACGCCTATCTCGCCGCGTCGTTCGATGGTGGACATCAGCATCACGTTCATGATGCTGACGCTCGCCACGAACAGCGAGACGGCGCCGATACCGACGATGAAGACGTTTATCTGTGAGAGCGTCTGGAGCGCCCGCGCCACCTCGTCCTCGAAGTCGGTCACCTCGTACCGCTCGGTCTGGTAGTTGAGCGCCTCGTCGAGGCGGTCACGCTCCTCGAACGCGGCGTCGAAGCCCTCCGTCTCCACGAAGAGGCCCTGGTAGCCGTCGCTCGGGTGCTGTGCCTCCGGCACGACGACGGCGCCGTCGGTGCCGAACACGCGGTTCCCCTCGTTCTCCGCGAGGACGGCGAGTATCCGGTACCGCTCGCCGCCGACGGAGACGGCGTCGCCCGCGGCGACGTCGAGTTCGTCCGCCACGTCCGCGCCGACGAGGACGCCGTCGCGCCAGTCCAGAGGGATGCGCCCCGACGCGACGGTGACCTGCTCTCGCACGTCGTTCACCGACTTCAGTTCCGCCCGCGTGGTCGTCTGTAAGTACGACACCCGCGCCTCCGTGCTCTTCATGGCGTACACGTCGTGCTCCGTCGCGCTCTGCACCCGTCGCAGGTCGTCGGAATCGAGCGCGTTCGTCGCCATGTCCTCTCCGGGTTCGACGAGGACGGTGCTGCCGATGCGGTCGAAGCTGTCCACCTGCGACCGCTCGAACGCGACGCCGGTGACGCCGAGGGACGCGATGGCGACGACGCCGACGACGATACCCAGCGTGGCGAGGGCCGTCCGGGTCCGCGTGCGGGTGAGGTTCCGCCACGACAGCATCGTCACCGGGAACAGTTCCAGCAGCCGCGTCTTCGCCCGACTGCCGCGCATCAGTCGCCTCCCGATTCGATTCGGCCGTCGGTCAGCGTGACGACACGGTCTGCGAACTCGGTCACCTGCTCGTCGTGCGTCACGGCGACGATGCCGACGCCGTCGTCGGCGATGCCCTCGAACTCGGATAGCACCTGCTGACCCGTCTCCCGGTCGAGGTTGCCCGTCGGCTCGTCGGCCAACAGCAACCGCGGCCGGTTCACCAGCGCACGGGCGACGGCGACTCGCTGTCGCTGTCCGCCCGACAGTTCGGTCGGGTAGTGGTCGAGTCTGTCGCCGAGTCCGACCGAGCGCAGGAGCGACGTGGCGCGGTCGTACGCGCCGTCGGACTCGCCGCCGACCAGTCGCGGCGCCATGACGTTCTCCGTCGCCGTCAGCGTCGGCACGAGGTGGAACGACTGGAAGACGAAGCCGACGGTCCGCCGGCGCATCCGCGTCCGCTCCCGTATCGACAGTTCCGACAGGGTCCGGTCGTCGAGTTCGACGTGACCCGCCGTCGGCACGTCGAGCAGGCCGAGCACGTTCAGCAACGTGGACTTCCCCGACCCGGACGGGCCGACGACGGCGACGAACTCGCCGGGGCGGATGGCGACGTCGACGCCGTCGAGGGCTCTGAGCGTCTCGTCGCCGGTCTGGTACTCCTTCACCACGTCCGTCGCCTCGATGATGGGTGCCGGGGACGCGTCGGCGTCAGAGCGCTTGACCCGGGCGTCGCTACGTCCCACCGCGGACCCTCCAGACGACGGCGCCGCCCACGAGCACCAGGGCGGCGCCACCCAGCAGTTCGACCGGGAGTCCGCCGGACGAGTCCTCCGTCTCCCCGTCGTTCGCGGGCTGCGTGTACGTCACCCGGCGCACCGTCTCCCGTTCGACGCCGTCGACGACGTACGAGACGTGAATCGGGACCGTGACGGTGCCGTTGGCCTCGGCCGTCGCCTGCGTCTCGAACGTCCCGAAGTCGCTCGGGCCGATGCGGCCGACGAAGAAGTCCGAACTGTTCGCCCCCGGCCGGACGGTTTCGCTGTCGCGGACGGAGACGGTCACGCCGGTCACGTTGCTCCCGCCGGGGTTGCTCGCCGTCCCGCGGATTCGGAGCGAGTCGCCGGCCGGTTCGACGTCGAGGTTCGTCAGCGTCACGCGGCCGGGGTTGGTCGGTTGGACGAACTCGCCGGTCAGTCGCTGCGTCGTCGTGTAGCGGGTGCCGTTGTAGTCGTACGAGAGCGTCGCGCGGACCGTCTCGCTCCCGTTCGTCTCTCCGCTGACGCCGATACTGACGCTCCGTTCGGCTCCCGCGCCGACGGTGGCGAACGAGTGACTGCGCGTTCGGAACGTCGTCTTCTCGGGGTCGAGGCTGAGTCGGACGTTCCGGACCGGCGCGTCGAGTCCGTTCGCCACCCGAACGGTCGCGTTCGTGGGCGACCCGGCGACGGTCGTGGCGAACTGCATCCCGAGGACCGGGTGCGGTTGGCGCACCGTCACGGGGACGGTTCGCTCGACCGTTCGCACGCCGTCGGTCGGCGAGACGAGGCGAACGCGGACGAGTAACTCGTGCGTGCCCGCCTCGTCGATACCGACGGAGTGGTTCACCGTCTTCGTGACGCCGGCCGGCACCCAGCCTTCGGTTCCCGTCTCGTTCAACCGCGTCCGCCTCTCGTCGCCGTTCTCGTCGAACACGGTCACACGCTTTATCGCGAACCGGCTGTCGCTGTCCTCGGCGTTCGACACCGCCGTCGAGACGGTGAAGTTGGCGTCCGTCGTCGGTTGCGTCGGCGACACCTCGGTGTGGACGAGGAGGACGCTCGAATCCGCCGTCGCGGTGGTCGTCGCCGCGGCGAATCCGCCGGAGACGAGGGCGACGACGAGGA
>NZ_WPCD01000371.1:0-1286 GCF_009741955.1 Halogeometricum sp. CBA1124
GGCCGTGTCCGGCGCGTCCGTGGCCGTGTCCGGCGCGTCCGTGCCGTGTCCGGCGCGTCCGTCTCGGTCATCTCCGTCTCGGTCTCGACGCTCTCGAGAACCGTCCCGTCGACGGTTTCGGAGTCAGCGGGACCGTTGCGGACCGTGACCTCGTACGTGTCGCCGACTTCCTGCTCGCTGAAGTCGAACGTGCCCGAGAACGTCCGGTTCTCGGTGACGTAGATGGTCGCGGTCTTCAGGAAGCTCGGCTGCGTGTCGCCGCTGGAGCGGACGCGCATGCTGAGTTCCGTACCGGGCGCGACGGTCGTCTCGCCCTCTATCGTCTGTTCCGCGGAGGCGGAGACGTTGTACGGGTCGTCGAGGATGTGCTCACCTTCGACGAGGTCGTACTCGTCGGTGACTGTCTGGCGGTCGTCGGCGAGGTTGTCCTCGTCTTCCTCGACCGTGAAGTTGGCTTCGAGCGTGTGGTCGTTCTCGATGCTACGCTCGGTCGTGTCGATGTCCTTGCTGTCCGTGTCGTAGACAACGAAGTACGTGTCGTTCTCCGAGTCAGCGAAGACGTCGGAGTTCGTGTCGTTCAGGACCAGCGCGTACGGGTCGCGGTTCGCACCGGGGTCGACCTGCTCGACCGTGAGCGTGTACTCGCTGCCGTTGTTGTTGTAGAACGCAGTCGTCACGTCGTCGGTGCCCTGCGCCTCGAGGAGGCCCTCGAGACCGGACGCCTCGACCTGGTGGACGGCGAGGTCGCCGTAGGCGACCGTGTTGGTCTGCGTGAGGTTGTTGTTACCGACGGCTTCGTAGACGTCGTCGGTGTCCTCGAGCGTCGAGCCCGACGGTGCGGTCCACGTGTTGACGGCGGTCGTGTTGCGCTCTTCGAGCGTCAGCGTGCCGACGCCCTGCGAGTCGTCGTCGGAGTCCTGACCGGCGCGGACTTCGAGGTCGTACTCGCCGGATTCGAGGAGCGAGTCGACGCCCTCCTCGATGCTGGCCTTGGTGATGGAGTCGTCGTCGTCCTCGAGGTTGGGGACGTCGTAGACGTTACCACCGTCGTTGCCGATGCTGCCGGCGTTGGTGGCCGCCCACGTGTTGAACAGGAGGTTGACCTGCCCGTCACCGTTCTCGTCTTCGACCGTCACGTTGCTGCGGTAGCCGACGCCGAGGACCCCGAGCGTCAGGGTCGCGTAGTCGGTGTTCTGCAGCGTGATGGTGATGTTCACGACGCACCGCGCTCGTCGGTGATGATGCCGGAGCCGCCGATGTCGGCGCGGCCCTCCACCGGCGCGCTG
>NZ_WPCD01000061.1:0-17001 GCF_009741955.1 Halogeometricum sp. CBA1124
GGACGGGGCGGGTGCGAGAGGGGCGACGCTCCTCGCCGTCGCGTCCTCCTGTGGAGCGGAGCAACGTCACCGTCGGCTTCCGGTCGGCCGTCGACGCGCGGAGGGCGGCGTCGCGTCGTCGCTCACGGGGCGACTCCGAGACGGTGTCTGCATCCTCGGGTCGCTCGTCCTCGCGGTGGCCGTCATCGTCGCCACGAGCGCGCTGTTCTCGATATTCCCGACGGGACGGGTCGTCGAGGCGGCGACGCTCGCCGCCCTCCTCGCGGCGCTGACCGCCGTCTTCCTCCCCCTCTACTACGCTCCGTCCCGCCGCGTCACGTCGCTCCGCGGGGCGCTTCCGGGGGCCGTGACCGCCGCCGTCTGTTGGACCGCCATGCTCGCCGTCGTCCACGTCTACGCGGTCAACGCGGACCGCTACGCCGTCTACGGCGTCGTCAGCGGCATCGTCATCGTCCTCACGAGCCTCTACGTCGGCGCACTCGTCCTCCTCGTCGGCGTCGTCGTCAACGCGACGGTGGCCGAGTAGGCGGGGTAGTTCCTCCTCCGGTCCGTCGTCCCTCTTCCGCCCGACTACAGCGCCTCTTTGTACGCTTCGAGCGTCGTCTCGATGTCCTCGTCGGTGTGCGCGTAGGAGACGAACTGCGACTCGAACTGGTTGGCGGTGAGGAAGACGCCGCGCTCTTTCATCTCCTGCCAGAAGATGCGCTCCCAGCGTTCGGTCTCCGCGTCGGCCACGTCCGCGCCGTTCTTCGGGCAGTAGTCGTAGCGCGGGCAGTCCTCGCGCTGTTCGCACCCCGCGGGACAGCAACCGTCGAGGTCGGACGGCCCCTCGCGCGTGAACACGGTCTTGAACATCGAGTCGGTACCGACGACGGTGTACGCGGGCGCCTGGTCCTCCACGACGTCGGTGAGTCCGCGGCGGAGTTTCTCGCCGAGGCGGTTCACGTGGTCGTACACGTCGTTCTCGGCGGCGTACTTCAGCGACTCGTAGCCGGCGGCCATCGTCACCGGGTGGCCAGAGAACGTCCCCGACTGGAACACGTCGCCGGCGGGTGTGAACTGTTCGAGTATCTCGGATTTGCCGCCGATTGCGCCGACGGGGAAGCCGCCGCCGACTATCTTCCCGAACGTCGTCACGTCGGGCGTGACGCCGAACTTCCCCTGCGCGCACTGCAGGCCGCCGACGCGGAACCCGGTGATGACCTCGTCGAATATCAGCAGCGACCCGTGCGCTTCGGTCAGGTCGCGGAGGTGTTCGAGGTAGCCGTCCACGGGCAGCACGATGCCGTTGTTGCCGAGGATGGGTTCGGTGAGGACGGCGGCGACGTCGTCGCCGTGTTCCTCGAACACTTCGGAAATCGCCTCGGCGTCGTTGAACGGCACCGGAATCGTGTGCTGGGCGAACGACTCGGGGATACCGCGCGTGCTCGGGTGGACGTCGCCGGGTTCGCCCTCGACGAGCGTGGACTCCTGCGCGCCGTGGTAGCCGCCCTGCATGACGACTATCTTGTCGCGGCCGGTGTAGCCGCGGGCGAGACGGACGGCCGAGACGGTGGCCTCGGTGCCGGAGTTGACGAAGCGGGTCATCTCCACCGAGGGGACGTGGCGGGCGACGAACTCCGCGAGTTCGACCTCGACTTCGGTCGGCGCGCCGTACATCGGGCCGTCGGAGGCGTGCGACTGGACGGCCGCGCGGACCGGGTCGGGCATGTCGTGCCCGTAGAGGAGGGGGCCGTAGCCCATCACGTAGTCGAGGTAGCGGTTCCCGTCGGCGTCGACGACGTGGGCGCCGTCGCCGCGTTCGACGAAGAACGGATACGGTCGCGTCGCGCGGACCGAGGAGTTCACGCCGCCGGGGATGACCGACAGCGCTCGGTCGTACAGGTCCCGGGACTCGTCGTGGTTCATGCGCGGAGCGTTGGCGGGGTACGAAAAAAGAAGTACGGGGTTCGGCCGTCGAACCCCGGCGCGACCTACTGTTCGCCCTCCAACCAGCGGACGACCGACGGCGTCTCCTCGTCGTCGTCCTCCTCCTCTATCGGCGCGTAGCGGTCGGCGACGACCAGTCCGACGGCGTCGTTCAGCGCGTGGATGGCGATGAGGGCGGGTAACGAGCGGAACCAGAGGTACAGCAGGGTGGTGACGAGCGCCGGTTGGGCGATGCGGAGGACGGCCTGCCGGTCCCACGTCTCGCCGAGGTGACCGAGCGTGAACGCGACGAAGGAGACGACGCCGGCCAGCGGGAGGCTCCCCGTGAGGGCGGTGATTCGCTCGACCGCGTAGCCGTGGTACGGTATCTCCTCGGTCACGCCCGCCGTCACGGCGACGAACAGGCGTTCCGACAGGGACAGCGACGCGAACGAGCCGATGCCTCGCGCGAGACTCTCGCCGCCGTCGCCGACGCGGGACCACAGCGGAGCGAGAAGCAGGTTCGTCCCCAGCATCACCGCGAGTCCGCTGCTCACCTGCCAGACGAACAGCCACGGCGACCCGACGCGCCACCCGATGGAGGCGAACGTCTTCCCCTCGGCGGCGACGACGAGGACGATGACGGCGGGGACGACCCACTTCCAGGCGTGTTCGGCGAGTGTGCCGCCGGACAGGTCGAACCGCTCGCGGAGTCGGTGTAGCAACTCGAAGCCGACGAGCGCGACCACGAGTCCGACGGCGGTGACCGGCGTCAGTTCCACGTTCGCTCACGGGATGGGGGAACGCTTGGGTCTTTTCGTCTCTCACGACCTCCGCGGGCGTCCGTCGTCGGCCGCGTCCTGCGACGACCGACCGACCGGCTCAGACCGCGTCGCGGCCGGTCTTCCCGGTGCGGACCTGGACGGCGTCGTCGACGGGGAGGACGAACACCTTCCCGTCGCCGGGGTCGCCCGTGCGCGCCGCGTCGGCGATGGCGTCCGCCACGTCCGCGGCGGGAACGTCGGCGACGACGCACTCTACCTTGACCTTCTGGTGGAGGTCGACGGTGTACTCCTCGCCGCGCCACTGACTCTTCGTGGCGGGTTGGGAGCCGCGGCCGGAGACGTTCGTCACCGTCAGCGACGGCGCGCCGACGTCGGCCAGCGCGCGCTTCACCTCGGAGAGCTTGTCGGGCCGGACGACGGCCATGACCAGCTTTATCTCGCCGTCGTTCGGCAGGTCAGCGCTCATGGCTCACTCGTCCTCCTCTACCGTGGTAGTCTTTTGCACCCGTCCGCCCCCCACTATCGGCTAGCAGTCGAAGCCAGACGGAACGTACTCTGCCGTCCCACAGCCGTCGCCAAAATCCGCTGCGCGCGTCGTCTCAGAAACGTATCGAAACCCCCGACGAGCAGTTCCGGTCGGTTCGGTCGGTTCGGCCGTGCGGGCGACGCCGTCCCCGTGCGCGGGACCTACACCGCGTCCATCCCCTCCTTTCCGGTGCGGACCTGCACGGCGCTGTCGACGGGGAGGACGAACACCTTTCCGTCACCCGGTTCGCCGGTGTGCGCCGCCTCGCGGATGGCCTCCACCACGTCGTCGGCGGGGATGTCGGCGACGATGCACTCTACCTTGACCTTCTGGTGGAGGTCGACGGTGTACTCCTCGCCGCGCCACTGACCCTTCTTGGCGGGTTGAGAGCCGCGGCCGGAGACGTTCGTCACCGTCAGCGACGGCGCGCCGACTTCGGCCAGACCGCGCTTCACGTCGGCGAGTTTGTCCGGGCGGATGACCGCCATGACCATCTTGATCCCGTCGTTGTCGCTCATTCGTCGTCACCTCCGCTCACCGCACCGCCGTCGGTCCGCACGTTCGACCCGCCGTCGGCCATCGGGCTCTCGCCGTCGGCGACGAACTCGGGGTAGACGGAGACGCCGTGTTCGCCGAGGTCCAGTCCCTCGGCCTCTTCGCCTTCGGAGACGCGCAGTCCGACCGTGAGGTCGAGGGCGTACAGCACGACCCCCGAGGCGGCGACGGTCCAGGCGGCGATGACGACGACGCCGAGGACCTGCAGTAGCAGCTGGTTCACCGAGAACCCGCCGACCGCGAACACGGGGATGAGCGCCGTCCCCACCGCGCCGGCGACGCCGTGCACCGCGAAGACGCCACAGACGTCGTCGACCTTCAGCGTGTCCACCGTGAAGCGGAACGCGGGCAGGACGAGGAAGCCACCGAGGCCGCCGAGGAGCGCGCCACCCCACCACGTCACGTGCGGGACCGCGCCCGTGACCGCCACGAGACCGGCCAGCAGTCCGTTCGCCGTCCAGAGCGGGTCGGGTTTGCCCTGGTAGCGGGCGGACATGAGCATCGCCATCGCACCGCCGGCGCCCATGCCGAGGGTGGTGACGAGGGCGACGCGACCGAGCGCCGCGCCCATGAACGTCAGGCTCCCGTCGTCGCCGACGGCGAGGATGGTCGCCTGCGTGCCGACGTTGAAGCCGTACCAGCCGAACGCGAGGATGAACGTCCCGAGGACGGCCAGCAGCATCGAGTGACCCGGGATGGGTTGGCTCTCGCCGTTCGCGTCGTAGCGTCCCTTGCGCGCGCCGACCATCTTCGCGGCGACCAGACCGGCCACCCCACCGCACATGTGGACGACCGTCGCGCCGGCGAAGTCGAGGTAGCCCGTGCCGAGGATGCTCCCGAGGTATCCGCCGCTCTCCGGGCCGGCGAGCAGGCCGCCGCCCCACGTGAAGCCGACGACCACGGGGTAGATGATGGCCACCATCAGTACCGTGAACAGGACGTACGCGTCGAAGTCCATGCGCTCGGCGACGGCGCCGGAGACGATGGTCGCGGCTGTCATGGCGAACACCGCGCCGAACAACCAGCCGATCCACGCCGTCGGGTCGTTGACGTACGCGAACGCGCTGGCGACACTGAACGACCCGGAGGAGGTCAGCCCGCCCACGATGGTCGCGACCCCCGCACCCACGACGAAGTAGGTGAGCGTGCCGAGTATCCAGTCGTTCATGTTCTTCATCAGGACGTTCCCGACGTTCTTCGCGCGGACCTGCCCCGCCTCGAGGAGGGCGAAGCCGGGCTGCATGAAGAAGATGAGGAACGTCACGACCAGCACCCAGACGTTGTTGACGCCCGACGCGATGGTCGAGGCGTCGGCCTGCAGGAGGACGCTCACGACCATCCCTCCGCCGATGGACAACCGTCTATTATTTCGCCCACTTCCGCTTCGTTTGTGCTCATATTCACGCGAGAGAGTCATGGGAAAGAACTACATAAGTGTGTGTGGCCAAATTGTCCATTTATGGGGTCCGTTATTGGACGTGCGGCCGATTTAGGTAACAATATAATGGGTATAAGGGAAACTACTGTCCGATTCGACCACTGACTGTCCAAGATATCTGGACGTACGTTCACGCAAAATCTGCCGAACCGGACGAATCGGCTCGCGCGCGGCCGGCCGGTAACGAGCGACTTCAGAGCGCCGCGGCGACGTCCTCGGCGAAGTAGGTGAGGATCAGGTCCGCCCCCGCCCGCTTCATCGCGAGGAGCGATTCGAGCGCCGTCGCTTCGAGGTCCAGCCACCCCTTCTCCGCGGCGGCGTGAATCATCGCGTACTCGCCGGAGACGTTGTAGGCGGCGACGGGGTGGTCGAACTCCTCGCGCACGGCGCGGACGATGTCGAGGTACGCCAGCGCCGGTTTCACCATCAACACGTCCGCGCCCTGTTCGACGTCGAGTCGCACCTCGCGCAGGGCCTCCCGCCCGTTCGCGGGGTCCATCTGGTAGTGCCGCCGGTCGCCGAACGCGGGCGCGCCGTCGGCGGCGTCGCGGAACGGCCCGTAGAAGGCGCTCTCGTACTTCGCGGCGTAGGACATGACGGGGACGCTCTCGTGCCCATCGGCGTCCAACGCCTCCCGAATCGCGCCGACCATGCCGTCGGTCATCGAACTCGGCGCGACCATGTCCGCGCCTGCCCGCGCGTGCGAGACGGCCGTCTTCGCCAGCAGTTCGAGCGTCTCGTCGTTCTTCACGGTCAGCGTCGGGTCCGTCTCGGCCTCGTCCTCGACGACGCCGCAGTGGCCGTGGCTGGTGTACTCACAGAGGCAGACGTCCGTGACGACGTACGCGTCCGTCGCCGCCGTCACGCGCCGCGTGGCCTCCTGGACGACGCCGTCCTCGGCCCACGCGCGGGTCCCGCGTTCGTCCTTCGACTCGGGGATGCCGAACAGCATCACCGCCTCGACGCCGGTGTCGAGAACCTCTTGGACGCGCGCGACGGCCTCCGAGACGGGGACGCGTTCGTGCCCCGGCATCGACTCGATTTCGACCCGTTCGTCCGTCGTGGCGTCCACGAAGACGGGCGCGAGGAGGTCCGTCGACGAGAGGTTCGTCTCGCTGACGAGCGACCGGATGCCGTCTGTCCGCAGGCGTCGCGGGCGGTCGGTGAGGTTCATACGCGCCGTTCGAACCGCACCGGAAAAACCACGTCGCTCCCGGCGGTTCGGGGCGCGTTCGGGCGCTCACTCCGGTGCGGACGACAGAGCGAAACTGGTTTCAACGACTCGGGGATACACCCTCTCGATGCAGTCTGCCCTCCAAGTGGCTCAGATGCCGGACGAACTGCAGGCCCTGTTGAACTCCGAGTGGGCCTACGTCGTCCTGTTCGGCGTGTTCCTCTTGGAGGGGGCGATGCTGATGTACTTCATGCCGAGCGAACTCATCGTCCCGGCGTCTCTCGTCCTCCTCGGCACCGACGCCGCCGCCCCCGTCATCGGCGTCGCCGTCGTCGGCGCTACCATCGGCCAGTACGGCCTGTTCAAAGTCGCTCAACGCGGCGGCCGGGAGTACCTCCTCCAGAAGCGGTGGTTCAAGATCAGCGAGTCGAAACTGAACAAGTTCGACGGCTGGTTCGAGCGCTGGGGTCCCGTCGTCGTCCCCGTCAGCAACTCCTTCCTGTTCACGCGCGGGATGCTCACCGTCCCCGCCGGGTTCGCCGAGATGGACGACAAGAAGTTCGTCGCCCTCTCGGCGGTGGGCACGCTCTCGTTCGAGGTGTTACTGGCGGCACTGTTCCTCTACTTCGACACGCTGTTGTGACGGCGACGAGCGAGATGCCGGTCAGAAACGCGTCGGTTTCCCCGTCAGCTCCCGTCAGTCGTTCGGTCGATTTCTACTCGACGTCGACCGCGTCCTCGTTCATACAAGATTCACTCGGTGCGGTCAATGTCTGTTCGATATCGACCGCGTCCTCGTTCGCACGAGGCTCACTCGGTGCGATCAATGTCTGTTCGATATCGACCGCGTCCTCGTTCGCACGAGGCTCACTCGGTGCGGTCGATATCGATTTGCTCCCGCAGGCGGCGAGTTCCTCGGAGTCGGCGAGTTCCTCGACACGCTCTCGGAAGTGCCGTTCGCAGAGACCCACCTTTATCCCGTCCTTCTCGGCGGCGTACGCGGCGTCTCGGTCGCAGTAGTGGCACTTCATACAACCCCTTCGGGCTTCACCTGATTTAACTCTACGCTCCCGGTTATCGGCGACGAGAGTCCGCGTCAGACGCCCGGCACGCGCGCGGCGAACGCGGCGAACGACTCCGCGTCGGGACCGGCCACGCCGAGCGTTCTGTCGTGCGCGTCGCTCCCGCCGGTCAGGAGCAGGTCGTTCTCGGCGGCGACGCGTTCGACCAGTTCGCCGTCCGCCGCCGCCGCACTCCCCTCGCCGTAGGGATAGAATCGCTCGACTGCGTCGAGGTCGGCGGCGCGGTCCAGCGCCGCCTCGGGGTCCGGGTACCGAAACGGGTGCGCGAGGCCGACGACGGCGCACGACTCCCGCAGGGCCGCCACGCCCGTCTCGAAGTCCGGGACGTACCGCTGGACGTAGCAGGGGCCGTCGTTCCCGATGAGGTGTTCGAACGCCCCCTCGTAGTCGTACGGGGCGTCGCTCTCGTCGATGGCGCGGGCGACGTTCGGCCGGCCGATGCCCTCGCGCAGTTCGACGTCGAGTTCCACGCCCAGATGCGACTCGACGCGTTCGACCATCTTCCGGCCGCGTTCCTTCCGGTCGGTCTGGATTCGCTCGGTCACCGCGCGGAGCGTCTCGGTGTCGCGGACCCCGTAGCCGAGGAGGTCCAGTCGCTGTGCGGGCGTCTCGACGCGCAGTTCGACGCCGCGTATCACCGTCACGCCGTCGCGTTCGGTCACGGGAGCGTCGAGGGACGGGTGGACCCGGTCGTGGTCGGTCACCGCCACCACGTCGATGCCGGCCGCCGCCGCCGCCGCGGGGAGTTCGGGCACCGTCAGGACGCCGTCCGACGCCGTCGTGTGGAGGTGGAGGTCCGCTACGGGCCGTCCCTCGTCGCCGTCGCCGTTCCGGTCTCGAGTCACGACTGGGCCTCCGCGGCCGCCCGGGAAAGCGTTTTCGTCCCGACCTTGTATGTAATATATTGTTGTATAAGGTCCTTTATGTGTAAAATCACGATAATGGAAAACCATTAAGAATAGTGCTCGGGTAGGACTGCCTGTAATGCGCCTGAACCGAACCGACGAAGTCATCGACGCCCACGAGTTCCCCGCGACCACCGAAGAACTCATCGAGGCGTTCGGCGACCAGACCATCGAACACCCCAACGGCAGCGAACGACTCGCGGACGTGCTCGCCCGCGCGGGGTTCGAGACGTACACCTGCGCCGACGATGCGCGGAACGCCCTCCTCTGCGGCATGGGCCACGAGGCCATCGGCCGCCGCTACTACAGCGACCGAGACGTCTCTACCTTCGGCGAAGACGGCCCGCAGCAAGTCTCCTTCTAGAACGGGACGTCGAGGGGAACGCTTCCTTTCGTGTAGCCCTCGAATCGACCGTCCGGCCGGACGCGGAAGACGACGGCCGGCCGATGGTGAACCTCCGGTTTCTCGGCGTGGACGGACCGCCACTCGTCGTCCGGGAACGACGAGCAGTCCACGAACAGGACGACGCCGCCGCCGTGTTCCTGCAACTGCCCGCCGGACTTCGTCTCGGCGGTGTCGCGCACGGCGGCGACGGGCGTCCCGGCGCTTCGCTTGCTCGTCGGTAGCGGCCGCGTCACCTCGACGAGGGTACCCTCGCCGTTCCGGGAGGCCCGGTAGTCGATGGCGTGCCCGGTGGTGACGTCTATCTCGGGGACGATGTCGTAGCCCGCGTCCACGAGGAACTTGCCGGCGTTGAACTCGCCCATCGCGGCGGTCATCCGCGTCAGGTCGAGGTACTCCGAGGTACCCAGTTTCCCGGCCATCACCTCTCGGTCGTCGTCGAGGACGCCCGTCGCGAGGAACTCCTCGTAGAAGGACAACGCCTCGTCGCGCGTCGCGTCGGGGAAGCCGGCGGCGTGGTCGTCGAAGAACGACCGGGTCGTCTCCCGGCCGTCCTTCGAGAGGAAGACGGGGAGGAAGAACCACGAGAGGTGGGGGTAGGGTTCGAGCCACGGCGACTCCTCGTGCAGTTGGGCGGTCAGTTCGCGCGTCACCCACCGCGAGACGTCGTCGGGGACCTCTGTGAATCCCTTCTTGTCCGTCCGCCAGAGCGTCTCGGGCGTCTCGGTGTTCCCCATCCAGTAGGCGACGTCGTCGTTCCAGAGAAACAGGGCAACGTCTCCGTTGTCCATCTCGAACCGCGCCGCGTCGAAGCCGTCCGGGGGTTTGAACCAGGGCGTCTCCCACGTCGCGCCGAGGTTCGAGTCGAGGTCGTCGTAAATGTCGCGCCGGACGCGGGTCTCGTCCCACCGTCCCGGCGCGTAGCGAAATCGCAGAGGGCGTGCCACACGCCCAGTTATCGGTGAACGGGTATATCGGTTCCGCGTCGATGGCCGCGTATGTCACCGATAATTATATGTGAGTAAGCTTCACAAGGTAAACTGTAACATGTCAATGGGTGCCTACGACGAAGACGAACACGAGCGCCGAGAGCGGAAGAACGGCTCGGTCGACACGACGTTCGACGACGACCGAACGGTGTACCACGGGGAGGTCACCTACGACTCCGGCGACTCCGCGGAAGCACTCCTCGACAAGTTCCGCGAGATGAAGGGGAACTAGCCAGTCACTCGATTCTCACCGTCACCGCCGCGACTGTCGAGACGACAGTGACGGCGACGACGTGGCCCGCCACGGCGAGCAGCAGCACTTGCTGGTCGAGGATGAACGGGACGAGTGCGAGTTGGGCGACGCCGAAGACGACGTTCCAGCCGTCGGCGACGCGGAGCGTCCGCGCCGTCGCGGGGTCGACGGTGTAGCGCCACGACCCCCACAGCGAGACGATGGCGGCCCACCACGACGTTCCGATGCGGTAGCAGAGGTCCCACAGGACCAGGAGCGCCAGGTAGACGACGACGACGGGCGGTTCCGCGCCGAACAGCGACGTGAACAGCGCCGACCCGCCCTGACGGGTGTCGTAGACGAACAGGTGCGTCACGAGGGCGACGAACGCGAGGACGCCGAGGACCACCTCGATGCTCGATCCGAACAGGAGGCGCGTGTACGCCTCGGGGAGGTTCGTCTCCCGCGTCGTGCGGCCCATCCGGAGCATCACGACGCTCCCGACGGCGGCGACGCCGACGGCGATGGTACCGGGCACGACGGCCTCCCAGAGGTCGTACGCCCACGCGAAGAAGAGGACGAACACCTGGAACAGACCGAGTTGTAGGGCGATGGCCTCGCCGTCGGTCAGGTGGATGCCCGGGAGGGCGCCGACGATGCTCTCGTACACCCACGTCTCGCCGAACTGCGTGCGGGAGAGCCTCGTCTCCCGCGAAGCGCGCGGCGCCATTCAGCTGTCGGCCGCGCTCGCGCTCGATTCGGCGTCCGTCTCGCCCTCGCGTTCCGCCCCCTCGTCGGCCGCCCCCTCGACCGTCTCGACGGGCGAGGCGGGCACCGCGTCCTCGGCCGCCTCGTGTTCCCCGAGGGCGCGTTCGACCGACTCGTCGAACGACGTCAACGTCACGTCGACGTACCGCTTGATGCTGTCGTCGCGGACGACGACGGGGTTCTTCAGCCCCTCGATGAGCGGCCGGGCCACCGACGCCGGCACGTCCGTGACGAGGCTGACCCAGTACGAGGAGAGCCGCGGCGTCAACACCGGCACGGAGACGAGGTGCGTCCGGTTCCCGAGATGTTCGCCGACGCGACGCAGCACCTCCCCGTAGGTCAGCACGTCGGGGCCGCCTATCTCGTAGGTCCTGTCGGCCGTCTCCGGCACGTCGAGGACGCCGACGAGGTAGGCCACCACGTCGTCGACGTAGATGGGCTGACACTCCGTGTCGACCCACCGCGGCGTCAGCATCACCGGCAGACGGCCGGCGAGTTGCCGAATCACCTCGAAACTCGCGCTCCCGTCGCCGACGATGATGGCGGCTCGCAGCGTCGTCAGGTCGTAGTCGCCCTCGCCGAGGATGAACTCCACCTCGCGGCGCGACTGCAGGTGCGGCGAGAGGCGGTCCCGCTCCTCGCCGAGGCCCCCGAGGTAGACGACGCGCCGCACGCCCGCCGCCGAGGCGGCGCGCTCGAAGTGCCGGGCGGCCCGCCTGTCGCGTTCCTCGAAGTCCGACCCCGACTGCATCGAGTGGACGAGGTAGTACGCCACCTCGATTCCGAGGGCCGAGAGGCAGTCTGCGAGATTCTCGGCGGTTTCGCCGCCGCCGTCCTCGCTGTCTCCGCCGCCGCCGTCGACGATGCGGTAGTCCGACGCCGTCAACAGGTCGCCTTCGACGACCTGAACCTCCGCGGGCAGGTCCGCGCCCGACGCGTCCCGGGTGAGGGCCGACACCTCGTGCCCGGCGTCGAGGAGGGCGCGGACGAGGCGGCTGCCGACGAATCCGGTCGCGCCCGTCACGAGTACTCTCATGTCGTGTCGATAGGTCGGAACGGTGTTAACAGTTCTCGCTCACGCGGCTCGCAGCGGCCGCCCCGACGAGACTACGCCGCGTCGTCCCACCCGGGCGTCTCCGGCGCGCCGCGGGCGACTTCCACGCTCTCGCCGGCGGGCGCGTCGTCAGCGTCGACGCTCCCGCCGAGTTCGGTCCACGCCTCGACGGCCTCGCCCGCCCACGACGCCGCGTCGAGGACGCTCTCGCGCGCCGCCGCGGCGCGGGACTCGTCCACCTCCGTCGACCCGGGGCGGGACCCGACGGCGACGCCGACGAACGCCGCGCGGTCCGCGTCGGTCAGGTCGCCGCGCCGCATCCGTTCGACCGTCCCCGCGAGTTCGTCGGCGTCGGGGTAGGCGAACAGCTTCGACCCGACGGCGTGCGGCCCGAGGAGCAGGCCGCTCACGTCCGGTGCGTCGGCGTCGAGGAGTCTATCGCCGCCGAACGCCTCCTCGACCCGTTCGCACTCCGACCGCTGGTCGAGGGCGAGATTGTGTCCGGGGTAGTCGGCGCACTCGTCGGGGTACAGGTCGTCGTCGTGGATGCGACACTGCAGCGTCTCGGGGTCGAGGAAGACGCAGGCGTCCAGCCACGTCCGCTCCGTGCCGAACGGCGCGACGGGCTTGGGCGCTTCCGCAGGCCGACGAAGAACGCCGGCCGGTCGCCGACGGCCGCCACTCTGACGCCGTCAACCTCGACGGCGGCGTCCGACTCGTCGTCCGCCACCCACATCCGCGGGACCAGAACGTCGCCGAAGCCGGCCCGCACGAACGCCGCCACCTCGTCGCGCGTCAGCGGCACGAGGTTGTACACGTCGTCCAGCGGTCGCCGCGGGCCGCGACGCTCGTGGTCGGAGGGCGCGGGCGACACCGGGCGCCAGTCGATGCAGCAGCCTGCGCAGCCTTCGCAATCGACGTCCATACCCGTGTGCTACGTTACCGCCGCACAAGAAAGGCCGTCTCGGTCGCACGCGCGGCACCTGCGTCCCGTCGTCGGCGGCCCGGGTCCCGAACCGGGACCGACTCCGCCGCGGGACCGGTGGCCCGGACAGACCGACCACTCTTGTCGTTCGACGCCGTCTCCTCGGACGTGACGAAAGAACCGTGCGACGGCTGTGGGAAGTCCGTCCGTATCGGCGGCGGCATCGGCGACTTCTGGTCGTTCTCGAACGAGTCCACGCAGGGGATCACGCTCGAACTGGAGGACGGCGGCGAGTTCTTCCTCTGCTACGACTGCATCGACCGCCTGCCCGAGGACCGGGCGGTGACGACGGCGGACGTTGAGGGCCTCTGAGACGCGGACGACGCCCGTCACCCCCGCGCCGGCGTCTCGCTCGCTCCCGTCTCCTCACCTCTCCTCCCCCCTCGGCCCCCGCCGGGAGCGAACCTTTTAGGCCGGGTGGGCGACAGTCTCCGACGTGGACCCCGACCGAATCCTGCCGTCGTTTCCGGCCCCCAGTTACCGCGGTGCGCAGGAGGACGCCCTCCGCGACATCCGCGACGCGTTCGCCGACGGGAACGACGTCGTCCTCGTCCGCGCGCCGACGGGGAGCGGAAAGTCGCTCCTCGCGCGGGCCATCGCCGGCGCCGCGCGGACGACGGCGGAGGCGAAGCCGGCGCAGGCGACGGACGCCTACTACACGACGCCGCAGGTGTCGCAGTTGGACGACGTGGCCGAGGACCCCCTGCTCGACGACCTGAGCGTCATCCGCGGCAAGTCCAACTACACCTGCATCCTCAACGGCGAGACGGACACGCCCGTCGACCGGGCGCGTGCGCCAGACAGAAGGGGTTCGACTGCACCGTCAGACACCGGTGTCCGTACTTCTCGGACCGCGCCATCGCCTCCAACCGGAACATCGCGGCGATGACGCTGGCGTACTTCATGCAGACCGCCGGCTCGGACGTGTTCCGCCAGCGCGACGTGGTGGTGATAGACGAGGCGCACGGGCTGGCCGAGTGGGCCGAGATGTACGCCACCATCGACCTGAGCCCCCGCACCGTCCCCGTCTGGGACGACGTGGGCGTCCCCGACGTGACCGCCGCGGACGACCCCCTCGAACGCACCGTCCGGTTCGCCGAAGCCCTGCTGGGCGTCTGCTCGAACGCGAAGGACGAACTCCTGCGGAAGCCCGAACTCACGCCCGAGGAGGCGGCGCGGCGCGACCGGTTGCAGGAACTCCGCTCGGAACTGAAGTGGTTCGTCGAGGACTACCGCGACCCCGAGAGTCCGACGACGTGGGTGGTGGACCAACCCGACGGCGAGGGCGAACCCGTCACGGTGAAACCGCTGGACCCGGCGCGCTACCTGAAACACACCGTCTGGGACCGGGGGAACCGCTTCGCCCTCCTCTCGGCGACGATTCTGAACAAGGAGGCGTTCTGCCGGGGCGTCGGCCTCGACCCCTCGAACGTCGCCCTCGTCGACGTCGAACACACGTTCCCCCTCGAGAACCGGCCGCTGTACGACGTGACGCAGGGGAAGATGACGTACGAACACCGCGACGACACCCTCCCGAAGATCGCTCGCCTCCTCGTCCGACTGATGGCGAAACACCCCGACGAGAAGGGACTCGTCCACTGCCACTCCTACGCCATCCAGTCGGCGTTGCGGAAGCGACTCGCGCAGTTGGGCCTCGGGAACCGCGTCCGCGGCCACGACAAGGCGAACCGCGACGCCGAGTTGGAGTCGTGGAAGGCCTCCTCGGGCGCGGACGTGTTCCTCTCGGTGAAGATGGAGGAGGCCCTCGACCTGCGTGGGGACCTGTGCCGCTGGCAGGTCGTCTGCAAGGCGCCGTACCTCAACACGAACGACTCGCGGGTCGCCCGCCGTCTCGAAGACGGGCAGTGGTCGTGGTACCGGCGCGCGGCGCTCAGAACCGTGATACAGGCCTGCGGCCGCGTCGTCCGCGCGCCGGACGACTACGGCGCGACGTACCTCGCGGACTCCTCGCTCCTGCAGTTGTTCGACCGCACCCGGTCGGAGATGCCCGACTGGTTCGAAGCGCAGGTCGAGGAGATGACGACGCCGGACCTACCCGAGTTCGACCAGGAGGCCGCCGGTGGCCGCGGTCGGTCGTCGGGGTCGCGGTCCTCGGGCACCCGGTCGTCTCTCGGGTCTTCGGGGTCCGCGTCCGGGTCGTCGAACCCGTCTTCGAACGGGTCACGCGGGACCGGTGAGAGCGGCCGAACCGACGGCTCTCGCGGCCGGTCGGACGACGCCGACGACGGCCGGTCGAACCACCCCCTCTCCGACGTCTGGGGCGACGGCTGACTCCCCCGGAGACGACCACCCCCGCTCAGAACAGGAGACTGGCCCCGTACGCGAACGTCGAGCCGATCATCAACACGACGAGTATCAACGCGAGTATCTGCTGTCGGTCCACACCTCTCGTCACCACCCGGGGGATTTCAATCTTTTCGCCTGACCAGTCCGAGTGGCAGCATTTACACCGAACGCAACCGACGGACGGACGTTTACTTAATGATTGTTAACTGCATTATGCGTATGTTCTATTGTATGTCGCATAATGCTCCAATCAACGCATTAATTCCGCCCTACCGTCTCGGTCTGTCAAGCGTCTCACGAAATAGTTAACACCCTCGGGTCTGTCTGTGGGAGCATACGGCCATGCACAATCACGCCCTGACGGCCGCGATGACGCTGTACAAAAGCGGAACGCTGACACTCTCGCAGGCGGCGACCAGAGCGGGTCGCTCCGAGGAGGAACTCGTAGTCGCGCTCCGCCGACACGACATCGACGTCCGGGAAGAAGGGGACCTGACGGCGGCGACGGCGGACAGCCCGGTGCGAGCGGACTAACCGTCGACTCGCGGACCGTTACGCCGACTCGTCGGTCCGTTCGACCATCTCGTCGGGGAGCACGTGGAGTCCGGCGCGACTCTTGAGGACGTGGACCGACCCCGCCTCGTCGTCGAAGTAGTCGGGCCGCGCTATCGTTTTCGACTCGTACGTCTCGGGGTCGAGCACCTGCACCGCGTTCTCGTCTTCGACGGTGACCACCGTCGTCTCCGCGGCGTCCTCGACGGTGCCGACCCGGCGCGCGTCGGGCGTCTCGCCCTCCTCGAACTCCGACTCGTACTTCTCACCGCTGGCGAGGCGGACGCCTTTCAGGTTGCCGCGGACGCTTCGGACCAGCACCGGTCCCTCGTCGTCCTCGGGGTCGATGACGTCGCCCGGCGTGAACTTGGGCAGTCGGACGGCGTAGGTGACGCGGTACACCTCGTTGCCGTCGCCGTCCTCGGTGACGAGCGTCGGGTACTCCTCGAAACTCCCCCCGAGTTCGCGGACGACGTGCTTGGCCACGCCGCCGCCCATCTGGTTCGTGGATATCTTGATGTCGGGGCCGTCGCCGGACTCGGTTATCTCGGAGATGAACGCGTTCCTGTCGCCCGTCTCCTCGCGTTCGGCGATGTACGACTCCGCGATTTCGATGGCTCGCTGCGCCTCCTCCTCCGTCGGGTCGCGGTCCGTCGCCCGAACCTGCACGACGCTGGAGTAGTAGCCGCCGGCGATGCGGCCGCACCGCTTGCACGTCTGCCGCGATATCTTGACCGGCACGGTCACCGTCTCCTCGACGTGCGTGTCGCGGACGAACCCGGTGAACGTGCAGTGCATCCGGATGGTGTTCTGGTCGACCTGCTCGGGTTCGACGCCCCACTGCACGTCCTCGGCGCTCAGGTGGACGCCGAGCGCTTCGGACACCTCCTCGACGGCGACGTCGGTGTAGTCCTTCGCACCCACGTCCACCCATCGGTTCCCCCTGTGGACCGCGCCGCACTGCGAACAGACGCGGACCTCGATGCGGTCTGGCGCGTCCACGAGGTCGAAGTCCTCGAAGTAGCACGCGTCGCAGAGCACCGCGTCTCGGTCGCGGGGCATCCCGGGGAGCGGTTCGGCACGCTCCGGCACGGGGTCCCCACAGCGCGGACAGAAGTCGGCTGAACTCATTCGCCGTCACTAGCGGACGAGCGCGTTTAAGAACGACGGAGTCCGCGTCTCGCGGGCCGTCGCGCCGGACGCGTCCCCGTCACCCCTCCGCGGCCAGATACGTCAACGCCTCCTCGTCGGTCACCTGACCGAAGTCCCGATAGTGGTAGCCGACGGCCGAGAACTGCTCGGGCACCTCCACGACCACCACGTCGTCGGCCTCCTCGC
>NZ_WPCD01000211.1:0-6396 GCF_009741955.1 Halogeometricum sp. CBA1124
CCGCCGAGGGCACCGAAACCGGTCGCCCGCCGAGGGCACCGAACCGCCGCGCCGACTGACGGCGAGACCGGTACGCCCGCCGAGGGCACCGGCACCTCCACCGGCACGCCCGGCTTCGGTGTCGTCGTCGCCGTGACGGCGCTCCTCGCCGCGGCGTTCGTCGCCGTCCGCCGCGACTACGTCCGAACCACCGGCTCACGCCGGTCTCCACACTTCACCTTTCTTTCGACGCTCCGACCCGAGAGCGACAGCGACCGCCGAAGAACGGTCGTCGCCACCGGGGCCGAGAGACGACGGCCGGCCGCCCGACGTGGAGCGACCACGACACCGCACGCCGACGCTCGACGGTCGCTCACCCGCCCGGACCGCCGCGACCACCGTCTATAACACGACCGACAGAGATGCTCTCTGCATGGCTATCGACCTTCGCAGCGACACGGTGACGCGGCCGTCCGAAGCGATGCGCGACGCCGCGCGCGACGCGCCCGTCGGCGACGACGTGTACGGCGACGACCCGACGGTGAACGAACTCGAAGCGACCGCGGCCGAGCGAGTCGGGATGGAGGCGGCCCTGTACGTCCCGACGGGGACGATGGGCAACCAGATAGCCGCCCGCGTCCACACCGACCGCGGGCAGGAGGTGCTGTTGGACGAACAGGCGCACGTCTACAAGTGGGAACTCGGCGGCCTCGCGCAACTCTCGGGACTGCAGGTCCGCTCGTTCGACGGCGGCGACGCCGCCGCGCCCGCGCCCGAACAGGTCCGCGCGGGCTACGTCGCCGAGAGTCTCCACGAGGCCGGGACCGGTCTGCTCGCACTGGAGAACACTCACAACGCCCGGGGCGCGTCGCCGTCCCGCCCGAGACCATCGACGCCGCCGCCGACGCCGCCCACGAACTCGGCGTGCCGGTCCACCTCGACGGGGCGCGCCTGTTCAACGCCTGCGTCGCCCTCGACGTCGACCCCGAGCGCATGACGCGCGAGGTGGACTCGGTGATGTTCTGCCTCTCGAAGGGCCTCGGCGCGCCCGTCGGGTCGATGCTCGCCGGCAGCGAGGAGTACGTCGAACGCGCCCGTCGCGTCCGCAAACTGTTCGGCGGCGGGATGCGGCAAGCGGGGATAATCGCCGCCCCCGGACTGGCGGCCCTCGACAACGTCGACCGACTGGCCGACGACCACGCCAACGCCGCGCGTCTCGCCGAGGGGTTGGACGCCGTCGACGGCCTGCGCGCCCCCGCCCCCGACACGAACATCGTGCAGGTGTTCACGGACGAGGTGGGCCTCTCGGCCGACGAGTTCGTCGACGTCTGCGAAGACGCGGGGGTCCTCGGCGGCGCGCACGGCGACTATCTCACGCGGTTCTGTACCCACCTCGACGTGTCTGCCGACGACGTGGACGCGGCGATAGAACGAATCGAGTCGCGATGGCCGAGCGCTGAGGCCGAGCGCTCTCGGCTACAGTTCGGGCTCGATGTAGACGAACTTCACCCGTTTGTCCTCGGCCTTCATCTTCCGCTCTATCGCCGAGATGTCGTCGTCCAAGTCAGCGGTGTCGAGGCCTGAATCGAAGCTGATGTCGGCGTTGACGAGCACCTTCTCCGGGCCGACGTGGACCGTCCGGAAGTTGTCGACGTGGACGACGCCGGGGTGAGCCAGAACGACCTCGCGGAGTCGCTTCTCGACGTCGTTCGGGAGGCTCTCGCCGAGGAGGAGCCGCTTGTTCTCCCACGCGAGGGCGAGCGCGAACCCCATCAGGAGGACGCCGATGACCGCGGCGCTGACGGCGTCGTAGATGTAGTTGCCCGTCACCTCGGTGAGGACGACGCCCACGAGGGCGATGCCGGCGCGAGGAGGGCGATGCCGTCCTCGGTGAACGCCGTCAGCGTCGTCACGTCGCTCGTCTTTCGGAACGCGTCGACGACGCCGTCCCACTCGTACTCGCGTATCTGCCGCCGGAGTTCGGCCGCGGCCTTCTTCATCGCGTAACTCTCGAAGGCGATGGCGCCGACGAGGACGACGACGTTGACGTACCACCCGGGGAACGTGTAGCCCGCGAACGACACCAGTCCGCCGAGGGCGTGGCCGCCGTGGAGGATGGCCTCGTAGCCGTGTTTCAGCGACTCCCACCCGGCGATGCCGAACAGCAACACCGAGACGAGAAACGAGTAGAAGAACTGTGCCTTCCCGTAGCCGAACGGGTGCGCTCGGCTCGCTTCCTTCCCGCTGTACCGGATGCCGACGAGGAGGAACACCTGGTTCCCGGTGTCGGAGATGGAGTGGTACGTCTCCGACAGCATCGAGGGACTCCCGGTGAGGAGGAAGCCGAGGAACTTCAGAACCGCGATGGCGCCGTTCGCGACGAGGGCCGCGATGACGACGCCTCTGCTACCTGCCATACTCACACCTCTTGCGTCTCCCGTAAGAGCGTTTCCACAGACGCACACCGCCCCGGCGGGCGAGGCGGCACCGAGTCGAGACCGACTGCCGTCGAGTCGAAGCCGAACGCACTCGACGACGAGACGACCGGAGCGGAGCGGAACGTTCCTGACCCTGCGGTTCGTAGTCTCGGGCGATGCTGACCGTCGTCTCCGACACGCACAGTACGAGTTCGCACCGCCTCACCGGCCGGACGCTCGACGCCGTCCGCGAGGCGGAGTCCGTCGTCCACCTCGGCGACTTCATCTACGAGTCCGCCGGGGCGTCCGCGTACGACGGCCGCGACGTCGAACTTCCGAGCGGCGCGTCGCAGGCGATGGACCTCGCGGACTTCCGGCACCTGCACCGGACGTACCGCACGGACCGGTTCCTCCGACGCGCGCTCAGACGGCACACCCTGATAGCGACGTGGGACGACCACGAGATAGTGAACAATCGCTACTGGGACTACGAGGCGGACGCGCCGGGCTGTTGGCCCGCGGACCACCCGGCGGCGAACGACGCCGAACGCCTCCGGGACCTGTTCGCCGACGGCATCCGAGCGTGGTGGGAGTACCTCCCCGCGCGGGTGCGCTACGACGAGGACGCGCCCCTCCGCGAGCGGATTCGGCTGAACCGCGAGTTCGCCTTCGGCGACCTGGTGGACCTCGTCGTGACCGACGAACGCCTCCACCGCTCGGAACAGGCGGGGACCCAGCGCGCCCGACAGCTCTCCTTCCAGTCCGACGACGAGAGCGGGTCCAGTCGGACCATCCTCGGCGAGCGTCAGCGCGAGTGGTTCCTCGACAGCCTCGACGCCTCCGAGGCGACGTGGACGGCGTGGGCGAACGAGGTGCTGAACATGGCGTTCAGCCTCCGCGAGGACGGTAACCGCGTCTACAACGCCGACGCGTGGGACGGCTACGAGGCCGAACGCGCGACCATCACGGACGCGCTGGCGGACGTGGCCAACGCCGTCGCCCTCACCGGCGACATGCACACCGCACTCGCGGGCTACGTCCAGCAGTCGTACCCCGACGACGACGAGGCGTCACCGTCCCGCGTCGGCGTCGAGTTCATGACGCCCGCGGTGACCAGCGTCAACCTCGGCGAACTGCTGGAACTGCCGGACGGCGAGTTCGGCCGGCGACTCGCCAGCGAACTCGTCGCGGAGACGAACCCGCACGTGGAGTTCTTCGACAGCCACCACTGGGGGTACGCGACGGTGACGTTCACGCCCGACAACTGCACCTACTCGGCGTGGGCCGTCGACAAGGACAGCGACGAGATGGGCGACCGGGAGCGACTGGCGATCCTCCGCGTCCGGGCGGGCGAGACGGAGATACGCGACGTGCGGTAGCGCCGCGGCCCGCGCCGTTCCGCCCGGGCATCGTCGCGACAGACAGTCACGTCGGTCTGCGAAACGGCTACACTCCCGGGCGTCCCACGGGAGGCATGGAACTCGACCTCCTCGTGTGGCTCCTGGGTGCGTTCTTCCTCGCGGCGGCGGTGTTCGGCGTCGGCGCCGTCGCCGTCGCGCGTGGACGGCCACCCGGACGCTGGACAGACTGTTCACGGCCGTCTCCCCCGTCCGCACCGGGTCGGCGTCGGGGATTCGCGACGTGGAGGCGCACCTCGCGACGCTGGCTTCCGCCCCGCACGTCGATTCGGGCGTCGTCCGCGCCGTCGTCCCCGAGGCGCGCCGCGGCCACGGGCGACTCCTCGCCCGCCTACAGCGACGCCCGGCGTCCGGTTCGACGTGGTACTTCCGGTCGAGGGCCACGAGACGACGCTCCCGGTGTGGACCCCCCTCCCCCGACCGACTGACGGCCGGACGGAGTTCGAACGCGTCGCCGCCGCCTGCGGCGTCGCCCCCCGAGCGAATCTCCGACGCCGTCGGCGAGGAGGTGGCGGTCAAGCGACTCGACGACCGGTGGGTGGTCGGCGCGCCGCGCGTCGGCACGCCGACGCGCGACGATTCGGCCCGGTCGTGGGTGACCGAGACCGACCGGCGCTGAGTCCCGGGTCGTCACCCCGTGGCCGGCGTCGCCTCCGCGGCGAGTCGCTTCGGAACGGAGCGACCGCCCGGCGACCCGAACGCCCGTTCAGGCGTCGCTCCGGTGCGACGCGACGACGTCCGCCCACGCGACGCGTCCCGCCTCGACCACGTTCGCGGGCGAGAGGGCGTCGGTGTTCAGCGCCGCCATCGAACTCGGGAGGTTGGGGTCGAGTCCGCCGAGGACGCCCGCGATGTCGTTGTGCGCCGGCGGCGGCCGCCCGACGTTCTCTATCGACGGGTCCGGCACGTCGCCCGCCGTGACGACGACGCGGCAGACCATCCCGAACGGGTCGTGCGGCGGGCAGTAGCAGTCGTAGACGCCCGGCGTCTCGAACCGGTAGAGCCAGTAGCCGCCGACGGGGACGAGTGGGGACGAGAATGGCCCCACGCCGTCGGGGACCCGGTTCTGGCGCCCGTGCCGTTCGTGGTAGGGCGCGACGGCGTGGTCCGGCGACTCCGCGCTGAACAGGACCACGTCGCCGGGTTCGACGCGGAGTCCGGCCGGGCCGAAGTGGAAACCGAGAGTGTCGGCGACCATCCGGCTATCGCCGCCACCGTCAGCGTCTGCGTCCCCTCCGGCGTCTCGAAGTCGACCGCCGCGTCCGGGCGGTGGAGCGTCTCCCGTTCGACCGTCCCGTCGGCGACGGACTCGTTGATGCTCTGCGTCGTCACGTCCGAGAGCGCCCCCTGTTCGCCGATGGCCAACAGCGCACCCGGCAGGTCGATGTTCATCTCCACCTCGTGGGACGGCCGAATCGGCGGCGCGAACGCCTC
This sequence comes from Halogeometricum sp. CBA1124, assembly GCF_009741955.1. Lineage (NCBI taxonomy): Archaea > Methanobacteriati > Methanobacteriota > Halobacteria > Halobacteriales > Haloferacaceae > Halogeometricum > Halogeometricum sp. CBA1124. The sequence goes on from NZ_WPCD01000211.1 coordinate 5,249, forward strand.
GAAGCACTCCGCTCCGGCCTCGCCCCCGCAGGGGTTCGGGTCCGCCGACGCGTAGCCGAACAGCGGGTCGAGTTCCGCGGGCATCCCGCCGTCGCCGCCCTCGCCGTCGTCGCCCCCGCCACCGCCCTCACCATCGTCGGCCCCCGGTCCGTCGTCCGTCCCGGTGTGTTCGTCCGCCGCCGCGGTGGTCGCACCGAGACCGAGCGCCGTCGTCGCGCCCGCCGCGCGGAGGACGGTCCGCCGCGCGACGGCCAGTCGCGTCGCTGTCTGTTCGTCGGTTCCAGCCTCGCTCCCCTCGTCTGTGCTATTCATTGGCACACCCGCTGGACAGTGCGACGAGCGGACGAATAAAAACTGCGGAACTAGTCTCTCAGTTGACACTCTCCGAAATCGAGAGAAGCGACGCACCGGTCGCCGCCGTGCCGGCGGGGCGCGCCACCGGCACGCATCCTCGGTGAATCGCGCCGTCCCGACGCGTTCGACCGCGCTACGGCGACGGCAGGAGCGTCGAGACGCGCGCGTTCTCCTTCAGGCGGATGCCGCCGGTGGGCATCGACAGCGGGACGGTTCCGAGCGAGTCGGTGAACAGCGTCGGGTGCGAGCGCCGCGTTCGCGCAGTTCGGTCCGAGGTTGGAGGACGGCGGTATCCTCGCCCGTGAGCGTCTCGTTGTACGACAGGAGGTACTGACCGCCGTCGAGGTTCCACCAGCCGTAGTCGTCGTCGGGGTCTCGCTTCTCCGTCTCGACGGGCGCGGACTCGGCGGCGGTCAGTTCGTCGCCGCCGAAGTCCACGCGCCCGGGGTCCTCGACGACGCGTATCTCCGCGGCGGTCAGGTCGACGCCCCCGTCGTGGACCTGCGTCTCCGCGTGGACGATGCCGTCGAGTCGGTCGGCGAGCGTGTCGCTCATGGGTCGGCGTTGCGTCGCGCCCGGCAAAAAGCCCCGGTCGGACCCGGCGTTTTATCCACGGGCGCGAGACTGTCGGTTCATGTCGTCTCGGAAGACGGTCGCCGCCGTCCTCGCGGGCGCTGGCTGACGCTCCTCTCGCGTGGGAACTGCTCGCCGTCAGCGCGACGGTCCTGGTGTGGCACCACGGGGGCGACGCCGTCCGTCCGGCGTTCCGCTACGCCCGTCTACCACCTCTCGGC
>NZ_WPCD01000054.1:0-17715 GCF_009741955.1 Halogeometricum sp. CBA1124
ACCGACACGACCGACCGACTGAGAGACGATGATACGTGGCCGTGGGACGCGACGACGACGCCGACGAACGAGACGAACGCGCCGAGCGGTTCACCCACGACCGGGAGCGTCGCGAGTGCGAGTCGCGCGAGGCGGGCGCCGCCGCCGACGGCGAGGGTGAGGCCGAACGCGCGGCCGAACCGGGGGTCGCGGACGAGTTCGGCGACCACGGACGGGAGGCGGGCGTCCACGGCCCCCGTCCGGGCGAGGCCGACCAGCGTCGCCACCGAGAGGTAGCCGGCGACCAGTTCGAGGAGGGCGACGGCGGCGATGGCGGCCACCGCTCCGTAGTCCGGTGAGAGCGCGTAGTGACTCAGGTACGCCAGCGACGACGCGCCGCGGAGCATCCGGTCGAGGCCGACGACGGCGACGACGGCGGCCGCCGGGAGGTGGAGTACGCTCGTCGCGGTGGCGGCGCGGACGCCGTCGCCGGCGAGAGCGCGCCAGTCGTCGAACGCCGGGAGGCCCTCACCGCGCGCCCGCCGACGCGTCGTGCGGACGGCGTAGCCGAGGACGAGGAGTCCGACGATGGGCGCCGAGGCCGTCGCGAGGGTGACGAGCGTCCCCACGAGGAGCGTGTCTGTCCGGTCGGCGTCGAACGGTGCGCGGTCGGCGAGTGCGTCGAACATCGGTGAGCCGTCTGGCCCCGTCTCCCTACATATACCTTCAGGCGAGGAGACCCGAGTCAGCGAGTGTGCGGACCGGCCGCGTCGTGCCGCATCGAACGTGTGGTTCCGGCGCGGTCGGCGGTCCGAAACGACCGTTTTTAAGACCGGGCGGCCGGAATCACGGCACATGCAGAACCGTACCTACACGGCAGACGCGGCGCCCGGCGACAGCGTCACCGTCGCGGGGTGGGTCCACGAGGTGCGCGACCTCGGGGGCATCGCCTTCCTCATCCTGCGCGACAAGAGCGGCAAGATACAGATCAAACTCGAGAAGGACGAGATGGACGAGGACCTCGTCGAGACGGGCCTCGACGTCGCCCGCGAGAGCGTCGTCTCCGTCACGGGCGACGTGAAGGAGGAGCCTCGCGCGCCCACGGGCGTCGAAATCGTCCCTGAGAGCATCGACGTGATGGCCGAGGCGGACACGCAACTCCCCCTCGACCCCTCGGGAAAGGTCGACGCCGAACTCTCGACGCGACTCGACAACCGGACGCTCGACCTCCGAAAGGACGAGGTGAAGGCCATCTTCGAGATTCGGGCGGAGATTCTCCGCTCGGTCCGCGACGCCTTCCGCGGCCTCAACGCGACGGAGATCAACACGCCGAAGATAGTCGCCACCGGCACCGAGGGCGGCACGGAGCTGTTCCCCATCACGTACTTCGGCAAAGAGGCGTTCATGAACCAGTCGCCGCAGTTGTTCAAACAGCTCATGGTCGGCTCGGGTCTCGAACGCGTCTTCGAGGTGGGCCCCATCTTCCGCGCGGAGGAGCACAACACGCCGCGGCACCTGAACGAGGCCACGTCCATCGACTTCGAGTCGGCGTTTTACGACCACACGGAGGCGATGGACGCCTGCGAACACGTCGTCAAGGCCGCCTACGAGGGCGTCGCCGAGAACTGCGAACGCGAACTCGAACTGCTCGGTCTGGACGAGGAGTTCGAGGTGCCCGAGGGCGAGTTCCCGCGTCTCAGCTACGAGGAGGCCATCGAACGCGTCAACGCCACGGGCGCACTCGACGTGCAACTCGTGTGGGGCGACGACCTGTCCACCGAGGCGGAGCGAGCGCTCGGCGAGGACGTCGGCGAGCACTACTTCATCACCGACTGGCCCTCCGAGATAAAGCCGTTCTACATCAAGGACCACGACGACGACGAGCAGCTCTCGACGGGCTTCGACATGATGCACCCGCGGATGGAACTCGTCTCCGGCGGTCAGCGTGAACACCGCTACGACCACCTCGTGGCCGGCTTCGAACAGCAAGGGCTCGACCCCGACCAGTTCGAGTACTACACGAAGATGTTCAAGTACGGCATGCCTCCGCACGCGGGCTGGGGCCTCGGCGGCGAGCGTCTCGTGATGACGATGCTCGGACTCGACAACATCCGGGAAGCGGTGTTGTTCCCGCGAGACCGACAGCGGCTGTCGCCGTAGGCGACGCCGCGACGACGAGCGCGGGGGCCAGAAAAGCGAGCGAAGCGAGCTTTTCGTTGTTCCCGCGAGACCGGCAGCGTCTGAGCCCGGAGGGCGAAGACGTGGCGAGCCAACGAGAGGAGCGTCAGCGACTCTCGTCGGACCGGCAGCGACTCTCTCCGTAGGCGACGACGCAGTCACTCCTCGCGTTCTTTCGCAGCCTCGTCGACGAGACGGTTCGCCGTCTCGCGGAGTTCCCCCGTCATGTGGAGCCCTTGCGAGTCGAGGCGGCGGACGAGTTCTTTTGCCTCGTCGGGCGGCATCCCCTCGTGGACGGCGCGGACGACGACGCCGATGGTGCCCGTGACAGTGGCACCGAGGCTCTTTGCAACCATCCGTACTCGTCGGTCGTCAGAAACGACACCCCAAAACGAATCTTCACTTCTATACTCAAGACACGCAGCAATGATCGCTACATCGCCGTTCACTTCATTTTCGTCTAAAATGTCTTTGGCACTACTCGTGAACTGTATATCGCCAGATGTGGCTTCGTGAAACTTGATATCGCAATTTTCCAAGCCGTCCTCAAGTAGGAATTCATTGACCGCGGACGCGGCAGGCTCTGACGTGATTTCATCCTGCACTGGCTTCGGAATATGGATATCACCATAGAAGTGCCTTAGTAACTCCAACTCTCCGACGTTCCCCAACGAGATAAGCGTCGTCGCGTCCACGTAGATGTCCATCTACAGGTCCAGCGCCGTATCCGCGTCTCCCTCTATATCCTCGGGCTTCAACTGCGTCGTCAGATTCCGCTCGCGACATATCTCCAGCCACTCTGCCAGCGAGACACCGGCGACGCGGGCCGCCTGATTCACCGAAATCCCCCCCGACTGGTAACGCTCTGCGGCGATACGGACGCGTATCTGTTTCAAGCCCTCGTCCAGCGCCTTCCGAATCGTCGCGCTCTTGTCCTCGCCGAGGAGTTCGGCGACTTCCTCCAACTCGTCGCGTTCGTCGTCCGGGATTCTCGCGCTTATCGACGGCATGTATACGTTGTGTTACAGCGTATTCGTACTTGAACCTACGCCCCGTCCCCGAACGGCCGTGCCACCTTTCCCTGCACAGTCGAACCACCGACTGACATGGCCGACACCGACATCGACCTCATCGACGACGTCGTCGACGCGGCCGCGGACCGCGGCGACAACCTGGTGACGACGGAACTGACGGCGCTGGTCGAACGACACGACCCGGTCGCCATCGAATCCAACGCGTTCGGCGTCTCGGTCGACCGCCTCGTCGCGTACGCCGACGCGCTCCCGGAGGGCGGACACGAGGTGACTCCCGACGACGTCCGGGCCGCCGCCGCCGAAGCGGTCGAGAGCGAGTCGTGGGTCGGCGGCGGGAGGCTGTACGCCACCGGCGACGGCCACGTGAGCGTCTACCCGCGCGAGTGGCACGAAGCGCTGGCGGGTGAGGACGACGTCCGTCGGTTCGTCGAGACCATCATCGCCGAGGTGGGCGACTCGGAGGCGGCGTTCGGCGAGGGCGGCGGGCGCGGCCCCGGCGTTCCCGAGAACGTCCTGCTGAACGCGGTGACGGTCCTCGGCACGCCGACGTGGGAGGAGGCGAAGGCGCAACTCGAGAGCCTGCGCGACGACGACGTCGTCGCCGAACGCCTCGACCAACATCCCGACGCGCGGGTGGAACTGGTCGGCGTGGACCACGGCTAAGACGACAGTTCGGGCCTCGATAGCGGGCCTCGAATCGACCGGCGGGCGTGCGGTGAGCGCGTTCGTTTCCCCCACAGCGTTATCCCCCGCATCCCCGTGTACACGCGTATGCCTGACACGAAGCAGGGACGAGACAAACAGGCTCGCGACGCCGAGAAGCGCCGGCGCCGGCGGGACGTCGAAGAGTCGCTCGAACGCGGCGACGAGGAAGAACCGCCGCAGGAGGAGGCGCCGCGGACCTGCCATCGCCGCGACTGCAACGAACTCGCGGCGTTCCTCGTTCTGGAACGGTACCAGGAGGAGACCGGTCAGGGCGCCGTCGAGGCCGAAGCGTACCTGTGCCGGGCGCACACCGCAGAGGAGAGTCCGACCAACCTCGACGGCGTCTACGAGGACTACGTGTTCCGCGTCGAACCCATCGCCGAGGACCGTTCGGCGGACGAGACGTAAGCGACGCCGGAACGGACGAGCGGACCGATGACGACCGGTCGCGTGAGTGCGGTCAGACGCGCGGCGAAACCGCACCGGACATAACGGTCGGCGCGCCAACTGCGAGCATGACCGACGAGGCGACGGCGTTCGTCCCCGGGCACGTCACGGGCTTCTTCAGCGCCCACCCCCACGATGACCCGGCGGTGGCCGGGTCGCGGGGCGCGGGCGTCGCCCTCTCCCACGGGGTGCGCGTGACGGTGCGGCGAACCGACGCGACCGGCGGGCGGAGCGACGAGACGAGCGGAGAGACGGCGAGTGACGATTCGAGCGACGATGGTGAGACCGACGGCGGCACACCCGGACCGACGACTCTGGACGGAGACGCCGTCTCGATGCCGCCGGTGGACGCCGTCCGGCGGTCGCTGGGCGTCCCCGGCGCGGCGGTGCACGCGGAGACGCCGCTTCCCCTCGGCGCCGGGTTCGGCGTCAGCGGTGCGATGGCGCTGGGAACGGCCTACGCCGCCAACCGCGTCTTCGGCATCGGCCGGTCGGAGAACGAACTCGTCGGCGTCGCCCACTGCGCCGAGGTGGAGGCCGGCACGGGCCTCGGCGACGTGGTGGCGCAGGCCCGCGGCGGCCTGCCGATACGCCTCGAACCCGGCGCGCCGGGGCACGGCGCGATGGACGGCGTCCCGGCCCGCCCGCGGGTGGAGTACGTCACGTTCGGCGAGGTGTCGACCGAAGACGTGCTGTCGGGCGACACGACGCGCCTCACCGCCGCCGGAGAACGCGCCCTCTCAGACCTGCGAGCGGACCCGACGCCGGAGCGACTCGTGTCGCTCTCGCGGCGGTTCGCCCGCGAGGCGGGTCTGACGACCGACCGGGTCGCGGCCGTCGTCGCCGACGTGCGCGACGCGGGCGGCGACGCCTCGATGGCGATGCTCGGCGACACGGTGTTCGCGTTCGGGACGGCGCTGTCGGACGCCGGCTACGACCCCGAGGTGTGCGGCGTCCACCCCGCGGGGTCGAGTCTCGTCCCGGAGTAGCCGTCGGCACCCGCGTCGGCGGCACCCGGCGTCGGTCGGCGACGCCCCGCGGCGCATCGTCCCGTTTTTCTCGGCGGACCGCGCACGTTCGACCATGAGCGACATCGAGATTCCGGAGAGTCACCCGCGATACCTCTCGTTGCTCACGAGACACCGCATCGAGGAGGGCGTGGAGAAGGGCATCACCTCGAAGCAGGGCCTCATCGCCGAGGGCAGGGGCGAGGCGTTCGACTACCTCCTCGGCGAGGAGACCATCCCCTCGGCGGACGCCGCCGCACGCGCCGCGGCCGCCCGATTGCTCCTCGCCGAGCACCCGGTGCTCTCGGTCAACGGCAACGTCGCGGCACTCGTCCCCGGCGAGATGGTCGAACTCGCCGACGCCGTCGGCGCGGACCTCGAAGTGAACCTGTTCAACCGCACCGAGGAGCGACTCCGCGCCATCGCAGACCACCTGCGCGACCACGGAGCGAGCGAAGTGAAGGGGCTCACGGCCGACGGTCGCATCCCGGGCCTCGACCACGAACGCGCGAAGGTGGACGCCGACGGCATCGGGTCGGCGGACGTGGTCCTCGTCCCCCTCGAAGACGGCGACCGGGCGGAGGCGCTGGCGGCGATGGGGAAAGTCGAGATAGTCGTCGACCTCAACCCGATGTCTCGCTCGGCGCAGTCGGCGGCCGTCCCCATCGTCGACAACATCGTCCGCGCGGTGCCGAACGTCACCGCCCACGCCCGGGACCTGTCGGACGCCTCCCGCGAGGAACTGGAGCGAATCGTCGAGACGTTCGACCGCGAGGCCGCCTTGCGGGAGGCCGAAGCGGCGATTCGCGGCGGCGAGTTGGCGTAGTCTTCGGACCGTCTCGTCGGTGGTCGGTTCGGACGGGAACGGTCAGATTCGGCCGCCTCCTCGGATTCGGCCCGCATCCGAGACGACGCGGTGGAGGACGCCGACTAATCCGCCGAAGAACAGCGCCAACCCGCAGAGCAGGAACGGGAGTTCGACGAGACTCTGCAACGGTTCGCGACCGACGATGTCGAACCAACGCTGTGAGTGTACGGCGACGAGATAACCGAGAACGGTGATTCCGTACAGTTTGGCCAATTCGGGGTTCAGTGCGTATCGAAAGGAGTCTCCGGCGGGACCGTCGAGCATGGTCATCTGTCTGAAACGTAGTGGAAATGCCTTGTGATTAGTGAAGACGGTGGCTCCCGTTCACTCGAACCCGCTGACCAGCACGGCCAGCCACTGCGCCGGGTCGCGCCGGCGTCGGACCTCGACGCCGTCGACCCACTTTATCCACTGGAAGCCGCGCCTGTCGGGCGCGACGAGGCGGAGGGGGGAGCCGTGGCCGTGCGTGAGTCGTTCGCTGCCGACGTGCGTGGCGAGGAGCATCTCGCGGGCCTCGTCGAGGGGGAACGACCAGCGGTAGCCCGTCACCGAGTGGACCGTCACCCACGCGGCGTCGGCGTGCGGGCCCGCGGCGTCGAGGACGTCCCCGAGTCGGACGCCGCACCAGTCGCGTTCGGCGTACCACCCGCTGGTGCAGTCGAGGAGGACGCGCCGTTCCGTGTCGGCGGTCAGGTCCGCCGCGGAGAGCGAATGCGGGGACTCGACCAGGCCGCCGACGCGGAGTCGCCACGCCGCGGCGTCCACCGGGTCGGGGTCGTCGGCGACCCAACTCGTCACCGGGAAGGAGGCGTTGCCGTCGCCCACGTCTCCCTCGGGCGCGAGTCCGTCGTCCTCGACCGGTTTCGACCCCGTGAACCGTCGCACTCGGCCGCCGGTGTCGAAGGCGGCGACGACGAGTTCCTGCGCGCGCAGGAGGAGTGCGCCGCCGACGAGGAGCGTCCCGTACTGCAGGGCGGTCCGTCGGCCCTCGAAGTCCGCGCGCGCGGGCGTCCGAAATCGAGTGTAGAGGTGGCCGAGGACGAGGGGGACGAGGAGGAGTCCGAGGCCGACGTGGAGGTTCAGGAGGTTCCAGTAGGTGAGGACGCGGGCGTTGCCGCCGAGCGCCCACCACACCCCCGTGAGGAGGGCGGAGACGGCGACGACGGCGGTGAGGACGGAGAGGCCCGTCGCGCGGTCCCACAGGCGCGCGTCGGTGACGCGCCGGCGGACGCGACGGAACTTGTAGACGAGGAGGGCAGAGAGCGTGAGACCGACGACGGCGTGGAGTTCGAAGAGGGGCCAGTTCGCGGGCGCACCCGCGCCGAAACTGAGGACGCCGCTCCCCACCTCGAACAGGACGCACGCGAGGATGGACCAGTCGACGAGTCGCGGCGACGGTTCGACCCTCGCGAGGAGTCGACGGAGGCGAGCGAACGGACCCGTGCGCCGGTCTGCCATGGCGTCGCTAGGGAGTCGGAGAGAAAGAAGGCGTCGCCAGTGCGGGGCGGCGTCCCGCTATCGGTCGTACCGCGAGCGAGGCCGTCAGGCCGAGTCTCGCGGAACCTTTTTGGTCCAGCTTTTTGCAACGAGCGGTCGCGCGAAGTGCGACCCGAGTCTGCAGGAAGGTGGCTAGTCGTCGGCCGGGGCCGCGTCGCCGCGAAGCGCGTCCGGCAGGTCCGCGGGGAGTCGGTCCCTGTCGTGCGACTCGAAGAAGTCGATGTCGGGGCCGGTGGGGACGAGACGCGAGGGGTTCACGTCGCCGTGACTCTCGTAGTAGTGGCGCGTGATGTGGTCGAGGTTGATGGTCTCGGCGACGCCGGGCAGTTGCGCCAGTTCCTTCGTGTAGTTCCAGAGGTTCGGGTACTCGTGTATCGCCCGCCGGTTACACTTGAAGTGCGTGTGGTAGACGTGGTCGAATCGAATCAGCGTGGCGAACATCGCCACGTCCGCCTCCGTCGGGGCGTCGCCCGCGAGGAACCGCCGGTCGTCGAGGACCGACTCCCAGCGGTCGAGGGCGTCGAACAGTTCGTCCACCGCCTCGTCGTAGGCGGCCTGAGAGCCGGCGAATCCGGCGCGGTAGACGCCGTTGTTTATCGGCTCGTAGATGTCGTCGAGAATCTCCTCGACCGCCTCGCGAGAGCCCTCGGGCCAGAGGTCCACGTCGTGCTTCGCGTGTGCCTCGAACTCGGTGTTCAACATCCGCATTATCTCGCGAGACTCGTTGTTGACGATGGTCTCCGTCTCCGTGTCCCAGAGGACGGGCACGGTGACTCGCCCCGTGAAGTCGTCGTCCGCGCGTGTGTAGACGTCGCGGAGGTAGTCCTCGCCGTAGAGGGGGTCGGGGTACTCCGCGGAGAACTCCCAGCCGTCGTCGATGCGGACCGGTTCGACGACGGACAGCGAGATTGCGTCCTCCAGTCCCTTCAGGCGGCGCGTCATCGCCGCGCGGTGCGCCCACGGACACGCCCGCGAGATGTAGAGGTGGTAGCGACCCGCCTCGGCCGGGAACTCGGCGTCTTCGTCCTCCTGTATCCAGTCGCGGAACGACGTCTCCTGCCGGTCGAACTCCCCCTCCTCGTTCGTCGATTCGTACGCGTCCGTCCGCCACTCGCCGTCGACGAGCATGTTCATCGGTCGATTCCCCCACTGGTGAGTCGTCGCGTCATCGTCTCCGATTAGCGACGTGAACCAGTAAGTCGTTCGGCGCGCGGACGCGGCGGACACACGACCCCGCCACCCTCGCGCGCCGAAACTGTTTAGTAGTCAGTAATAACACTAAGTGGTATGTCCGAATTCGGCGGATTCGCGGACGTCAGCGAAGCACAGGTGACGCGCGCCATCGCCTCCGACTGGTCCGAGGAGTTCCTGGACCGCGTCGACACGGAGGTCATCGTCGTCGGCGGCGGCCCGTCGGGGCTGATGGCGGCGAAGGAACTCGCCGAACGCGACGTGGACGTGACCATCGTCGAGAAGAACAACTACCTCGGCGGCGGCTTCTGGCTCGGCGGGTTCCTGATGAACAAGGTGACGGTACGCGACCCGGCACAACAGGTACTGGACGAACTGGGCGTCCCCCACGAGGAGTCCGACGAGGCACCCGGTCTGTACGTCGCGGACGGCCCGCACGCCTGTTCGGCGCTGATTCAGGCCGCCTGCGACGCCGGCGCGACGGTCCAGAACATGACCGAGTTCACGGACGTGGTGGTCCGCGAGGACCACCGCGTCGGCGGCGTCGTCCTCAACTGGACGCCGGTTCACGCGCTCCCGCGCGAACTCACCTGCGTGGACCCCGTCGCCGTCGAGTCCGAGATGGTGCTGGACGCGACGGGCCACGACGCCGTCGTCGTCTCGAAACTGTCCGAACGGGGCGTCCTCGACGCCCCGGGCATCGAACACGCCGCCGAACACAACACCGGGATGGACGAGACGGACGACGACGAGTACGGCGCGCCCGGCCACGACTCGCCCGGCCACGACTCGATGTGGGTCGGCGAGTCCGAGGACGCGGTGGTCGAACACACGGGCGTCGTCCACCCCGCGTCGCCGCCTCGGGGATGGCCGTCGCCACCGTCCACGGCCTGCCGCGCATGGGACCGACGTTCGGCGCGATGCTCGTCTCCGGCAAGCGCGCCGCGCAGTCGATTCTGGACGAACTCGGCCGCGACGCGCCGGCGGTGGAGTTCTCGACGCCGCGCCCGCGGACGACTGACACTCGACGGCGCCACGCCACCGGCAAACGTCGCGGACGGCCGTCGCGGACGACCGCCCCCGCGTCCACCGGCCCGTCGGTCACTCCACGGCGATACCGCCCTTCATCCCGAGCGAGAGGTGCGGTTCGCAGTGGTACAGCGCGACACCGGCACGGTCCATCGTCTGCGTGAACTTCACGCCCTCGCCGCCCTCCGCCTCGCCCGAACTGAACTCGTAGTCCGACTCGCCGATCTGTTCGGCCCGTTCAGCCTCGACGTTGTGCGGGTTCCCCCGACCGGTCCACGAGAACTCGACCGTCGTCCCCGTCGAGACGAGGAGCGCCGGCGGGTCGAAGACGAAGTAGCCGCCGTTGCCCTCGGCACCGACCGCCACGGTGACCGTGTCGCTCCCCGTTCGGTCCGTCACCTGACCGTCGTAGCTGTCGGTCGCGGCACCCACCTCCGTCTCGGTCAGCCACTCGTCCATCGCCGGGTAGTCGCTCCCCGACACGCCGCCGTCGCCCCCGCCGGCACAGCCGGCGACCCCAACGGCCGTCGCGACGCCGACCCCTCTGAGCACCGCCCGCCGCGTGCTTGTTAACATACAGTTAGTGATAGGCCGCTGTCGAGTATAGTGGTACTGGTTCGCACGGTTGTAGAGTGCGCGCCCGGGGAGGCCCGCAGTCGGGGCCGGGCGGACCTACTCGCGAACCCGTCCGCCGGATACCCGAGCGAACCCGAGCGCTCGCGTCTCGTGGCGGACGTCCTCGCAGACCGCGTCGAGTTCGCGGTGGGCGGCGACCAGTCTGGCGTCGAGCGTCGCCGTCGGCGACTGCGCCAACTGGCTCCGCGTCCCCGGCGGCGACGACGCGCGGACGATACCCCTGAACAGGGCGTTGAGCGGTCTGAACGGCGTCCGCGTCGTCCGGCCGAGGTCCGCGAGGGCGAGGCGGCCGCCCGGCCCGGCGAGTTCACCCCACGTCCGCACCGCGGCGGCGGGGTCCGCCAGCATCCCCGAGACGAACGTCGCGAGGACGGCGTCGGCGTCCGCGATGGGCGGGCGGGTGGCGTCGCCGCGGACGACGTGGACGTTCTCCCACGCGTCCGCTCTGTCGCGGGCGACTTCGAGGACGCCGGGCGTGAAGTCCACGCCGACGACGGTTCCCGCGGGGCCGACTCGCTCTCGGAGGTACGGGAAGTTCGCGCCCGTCCCGCACCCCATCTCGACGACGGTGTCGCCGGGTGCGGGGTCGAGTGCGTCGGCGACGGACTCGCGGAGACCCCCCACACCCGGCGTCCGTCTGGCTATCCGGTCGTACAGGGCCGCGTATCGGGTGTAGAACTCCTGCGTGGCGGTGACGCCGTCCGCCATCGTCAGTCGGTGAGGAGGGTCCGGACGGCGCGGGCCACCGTCGGTGCGTCCGGGCCGAGGACGTAGGTGATGGCCTCGATGCCGTACGCGCCGGTCTGGTAGAGGACGAACGTGTCCGTCAGGTCGTCGCGGCCCTCGAGGGCGGCGACGATGGGGTCCTCGGGCGCGTCGGGGTCGAACTCCAGCGTGTCGTACCCGGCGGCTTCGAGGGCATCGACGAGGTCCGGGTCGTAGCGGACGTTGACGGCGCCGTGGACGTCTCGGCCCGCCGCACGCGCGGAGAGGAGGACGGAGGCGACGTGCTCGCTCACCCCGAACTCGGGGTCGGAGGGGACCGTCGCCTTCCCCTTCACGTCGAAGATGCGGCCGGGGATGGCCGCGACGTCCTCGATGTCGTCGGCCTCCGGGAGGCACTCCGCGAGGTTCGAGCCCACGTTCGGGATGAGGCCGGCGAACCCGCTGGCGTTCGTCAGCGTCCGGAGGCCGCGCCGGACCGACGACCGGACGCGTTCGGCCGTCCGAAGGGTGCTGTCGGGGTCGTGGACGCTCAGCGCGCCGTCGTACTCGGCGAGTGCGGGCATCTGTTCCTCGTGCAGGGTCGCCAGCAGGTCGCCCTCCTCCAGGCGGCGGACGAGCACTTCCGCCTCGACGAGTGCCTGCACGGGCGCATGTCGCCAGTCGAGAGCCCCTCCGCGACGCGTTCGACGAGTTCCCGCACGCGGTCGTCTTCGAGGAACAGGTCGTTGCGGCTCACCTCGCCGTGGGCGTACTTCGAGACGGCCGACTGGCTGATGCCGAGGGCGTCGGCGACTTCGCGCTGGGTGAACCCGCGTTCGCGCAACTCCTCGGCGAGCATCGAGCGAAACGTCGGGAGGAACTCCTCGACGACGATCTCCTCGATGAAGCGCATCAGTCGGTCCCCCCGTCGGGTCCGGACTCACGTTCGGCGTCCGCCGCGTCGGCGCGGGCCGCGGCGAACTCGGGGTCGTGGCCGATACGCGAGGCCTGCGGGCCCTCCTGGTCCTGGTACTTCGAGCCGCGTTCGACGCCGTACGGCCGGTCGGCGGGCTGTTTCAGTTCGGTGAAGACGAGTTGCGAGACGCGCATCCCCGGCGAGAGAGCGACGGGCGCGGTGCCGAGGTTCGACAGTTCGAGCGTTATCTGTCCGTGGTACCCCGGATCGACGATGCCCGCCGTGGCGTGGATGACGATGGCGAGACGGCCGAGCGACGACCGGCCCTCGACGGTGGCCAGGAGGTCCGGCGGAATCTCGACCCGCTCTTTCGTCGTCCCGAGGACGAAGTCGCCGGGGTGGAGGATGAACTCGTCGCCCTCCTCGACGTGCGTCTCGCGGACGTACTTCGACACCTCCTCCTCGCGGTTGGGGTGGATGCACGAGATGTTCGTCCGCTGGAACTCCAGAAACTCCTCGCCGAGTCGGAGGTCGATGCTCGCCGGTTGGACCTGCATGTCGAGGTCGTCCAGCGGTTCGACCACGAGGTCACCCTCGCCCAGTCGTTCGAGGATGTCCGCGTCGGACAGTATCATGTTCGGGGAGGCGCGTTCGGACGACGTAAAGCCACTCCTCTCGGCCGGACGCCGGTGTGACCGATTCGGCTTAATTTCCGGTACGACGGGCATAAGAACTTCCCCCGCCCCGGGCGAACCGAGCAGTGATGTGGTCGCTCTCGTCCTCGTCGTCGGTGGAGCGCTCTCGCCTCGGGTGGTGGGCGTACGTCCTCGGACTCGGCCTCGTCCTCGCGTTCGTCGTCTACTCGTTCGTCGGCACGTTCGTGCTGGGCGTCTTCGCCTACTACGCGGCGCGACCGCTGTACGACCGAATCAGCCGCGTGACCGACTCGGACGGCATCACCGCGGCCGCGACGATGCTCGGGTTCGTCCTCCCCGTCCTCGCGTTGCTCGTGTACGCCGGCGTCCACACGGCGACGAGCCTGCAGGCGACGCTCGGGAGCGTGCCGCCGCCGGTCCAGTCGCTCGTCACCCGGTTCACCGGCGTCCAGTCGATGCCGCAGGCGCAGTGGGAGACGCTCTCGACGCTCGTCACGAACCCGCCGCAGTCGCTCAGTCTGAACCAGCAGTCCATCACGTCGCTCGTCGGGCGGGCGGCGAGCGTCCTCGGAACCGTCCTGAACGGCCTGCTGCACCTGACGCTCGCGCTGGCGATGGGGTTCTACCTCCTGCGCGACGACGACAGCATCGCCGCGTGGTTCCACTCGAACGTCGCCGAACGGGACTCGCCGACCGGCCAGTACGCGGCGGCGGTGGACGACGACCTAGAGTCGCTCTACTTCGGAAACGTGCTGTTCGTCGCCACGATGGCCGTCATCGCCGCCGCCGTCTACCTCGGGACGAACGCCGTCGCTCCGTCGGGGCTGTCGGTCCCCATGCCGCTGGTACTCGCGGTGCTCTCGGGGGGTGTCGAGCCTCATCCCCCTCGTCGTGAGCAAACTCGTCTACGTCCCCATCACGGCGTACCTCGCCGTCAGCGCCGTGGGAACGTCGCCGAACCACTACCTGTTCGTCGGCGGGTTCTTCGTCGTCTGTCTCGTCGTCTTGGACCTCCTCCCGCAGGCGTCATCCAGCCGTACGTCACGGGGCGGCAGTTGCATCCGGGGCTCCTGCTGTTCGCCTACATCCTCGGCCCCGTCGTCTGGGGCTGGTACGGGTTCTTCCTGCTCCCCCTCGTCGTCGTCCTCGTCATCGAGGTGGTGCGCGTCACGTTCACCGACCTCGTCCACGGCGACTCGCTGACGCCGAAGGTGGAGTCGGCGGCGTCGCTCGGGTCGAGCGAACCGGAAGTGGCCGGCGACGGCGGGAGCGACGGTGGCGACGACGCGGACGCCGCCTCCGACGTTGCGGGCGACGAGGGACAGTGACTCGGCAGTGATTTATCCGTGGACGGGAGATGCGGCCGTATGAAGCAGGCCATCGTCGCGCGGGCCGACCTCGGGATGAGTCGCGGGAAACTCGCCGCACAGGTCGCCCACGCGAGTCTCTCGGCGTTCGAGGACGCCGACCGCACGGCGCGGACGGAGTGGAAGGGGTCCGGTCAGAAGAAGGTCGTCCTGAAGGCGAACGGCGAGGAGACGCTGTTCCGCCTGGCGGACGAGGCCGAACGCCGGGGCCTCCCGCACGCCGTCGTCCGCGACGCCGGACACACGCAACTGGACCCGGGGACCGTCACCTGCCTCGCCGTCGGCCCGGGGCGCGACGACCTCGTGGACGAGGTGACCGGGGACCTCTCTCTCTACTGACCGCGGAAGCGCCGCAGGGCCCCGAACGGTCGCACTCGCGGGCGTCGTCGGCCGAACGACTTACATCGGGTGACTGCCGATGTGCCGACGATGAAGGATTTCGCCGCCTCCGAGACGGGCCAGACGATTCTCCAGGTGCTGGAGAACGTCAACGACGTCATCACGGTCCGAGACGCGGGGACCGGCGAAACGCTCGCAGTCAGCGGTGCCGTCGAGGAGATGTACGGCTACACGCCCGCGGAGTTCCGCGAACTCTCCATCGCCGACTACAGCGCGGGCCCGCCGAAGTACACCGAAGAGCGGGCGAAAGAACTGATTTCGGAGGCGCGCGAGACGGGAGAGACGAGTTTCGAGTGGAAGGCCGAACGCGCCGACGGCAGCGAATTCTGGACCGAGATAAACATCTCGCGGACCGAACTCGACGGGCGGCCCGTCCTCGTGAACGTCGTCCGCGACATCACCGAGCGAAAGGTGCGCGAACTCGAACTCGAACGGCGCGACCGCCTCATCTCGCTCATCTCCGACCCGGTGTTCACGTTCGACGAGAACGACGAGATAGACTACGTGAACGACGCGACGCTTCGACTCACGGGACACTCACGCGAGGAGTTGCTCGGGTCGCATCCGCGGGAGGTGGCCGCTTCCGGGGACCAGTCGATGGAGCACCTCGAGGCGATTCACGACCTCGTCGACTCCGAGGACGAGTCGATTCGACTCGAAGGCACCATCACCCGCGAGGACGGCAGCGAACGGACCATCGAGTCGCACATGGCGCTGTTGCCGCCGAACGAGGACGGGTCGTTCGGCGGCGCGGTGGGCGTCGCCCGCGACATCACGCGTCGGAAGCGCCGCGAGGAGAAACTCGAGCGGTTCGCGAGCGTCCTCAGTCACGACCTGAAGAACCCGCTGAACGCCGCGATGGCGCAGTTGACGCTCCTCCGCGAGGTCGAGGGCTGTGACAACGAGTACGTCGATACGGTCGAAGACCTCACCGACCGGATGGCCGAGATAATCGACGACGTCCTGACGCTCACGCGGGAGGGCAAGTACGTCACCGACCCCGAGCGGTTCCCCCTGGACGACGTCGTCGCGGAGGCGTGGAACACGGTGACAGCCGAGGCGGCGACGCTCGCCGCGGACGGGGAGTTGGGGACCGTCGAGGGCGACAGACAGCGCGTCCGCCGCCTGCTGGAGAACCTGTTCAGCAACGCCACCCGGCACGGGGGCGACGACGTGACCGTCACCGTCGACCCCCTGCCGGACGGGTTCGCCGTCGCCGACGACGGCCCGGGCATCCCCGCCGAGGAACGCGACGACGTGTTCGAGTACGGCTACTCGACGGCCGACGACGGGACGGGGTTCGGACTCAACATCGTCGCCGAGATAGCGGACGCCCACGACTGGAACGTCGTCGCCGCCGAGAGCGAGTCCGGCGGTGCGCGCTTCGAGATTACCGGCGTGAACGGCGGAACACCGCCGGAGTGACGGGCGACGGCGGCGGACCCACGTCCGCGTGACGGCCGAACCGGAGAGGGCTTATCCGCGCGGCGAGAACGCCGGACAGACCACGACCGACATGCGCGACGCACACTCACTCGAACGGCGCGTCGGTATCGACCACTACGTCAGCGACGCGGAGGGGACGGGCGGCCGCCTCCGGGTCGCCCCGGAGGACTTCCGGGTGCGCGAGGTGGAGGCGATGGACCCCGTCGACGTGGACGAAGACCCCGGCGACTACCCGAACCTCCTCCTCCGCGTGACGCTCCGCGGGTGGGACACGAACGACTTCGCGCGCCGCCTCTCGGACGCCCTCGGCGTCAGCAGAGAGCGCGTCGCGTGGGCCGGCACGAAGGACAAGTACGCCGTCACGACGCAGTTGTTCTCGGTGCGTGACGTCTCGCCCGAGGCCGTCCCCGACATCTCGGACGCCGACGTCGAAGTCGTCGGCCGCATCGGCCGCGACCTGGGCTTCGGTGACCTCGCGGGCAACGACTTCGACGTGCGCGTCCGCGACGCCGACGCCCCGGAGAACGCCGCGGCCGTCACCGCCGAGTTGGGGGCGTTCCTGACGGGCGAGGAACCGGCGGGCGGCGAGGGCGACGCCGACGGCGACACAGCGACCGACGGCCCCGTCCCGGTGGCCGTCCCGAACTACTTCGGCCACCAGCGGTTCGGCAGTCGCCGCCCGGTCACGCACGAGGTGGGCCTGCACGTCGTCCGCGGCGAGTGGCGCGAGGCGGTGCTCTCGTACGTCGCAACCCCGCCGACGCCGAACCCGAGGGGACGCAGGCGGCCCGCCGGTTCGTGGACGAACAGGCCGACTCGCCGGACCCCGACTGGCACGCCGCCCTCGACGAGATGCCGCACCGCCTGCGCTACGAACGGTCGATGCTGCACCGACTCGCCGACGAGGGCGACGAGACGGACGAGGACTGGCGGCACGCCCTCGAAGCCGTCCCCCGGAACCTCCAGCGACTGTTCGTCAACGCCGCGCAGTCGTACGCGTTCAACCGCATCCTCTCGGAACGCCTCGAACGCGGCCTGCCGCTCACCCGCCCCGTCGAGGGCGACGTCGTCTGCTTCGCCGACCGGGACGCACCCGAGAGACTGTCCCGCGCCGACCCCGACCGGACGCAGGTGGCGACGGGCCGCCGCGTCGAGGTGATGGCCCGCCACTGTGAACGCGGCCGCGCGTTCGTCACCGCGCCCCTCGTCGGCACCGACACCGAGTTGGCCGAGGGCGAGGCGGGCGAGGTCGAACGCGCCGTGCTGGACGAGTTGGACCTCGCCCCGTCGGACTTCGACCTGCCGGGCGAGTTCGACTCCTCGGGGACGCGCCGGGCGGTCCTCCTCCGGACGGACGTGGAGACGGCGGTGGACGCCGACGACGACGCCTACGAACTCTCCTTCTCGCTCCCGTCGGGGTCGTACGCCACGGTGCTCCTGCGGGAGTACCTGAAGACGACGCCGCAGGACCTCTGAGCGGGCCGCCGCGTCCGCAACCGGCGGCCCGCTCCGACCGCCGACCCGTCGCTCGGCCCCCGACCGCCGCCCTATCGCTCGACGCTCCCGACGCCGACGAGGGCGAACGGGACGGCGGCGACGACGAGGCCGAACGCGACGAGGGCGACGAAGACGACGGCGACGGCGTACAGCGACCC
>NZ_WPCD01000374.1:0-1216 GCF_009741955.1 Halogeometricum sp. CBA1124
GGTTCGTGGCAGGCTCCGTGCCGGTGTCCGTACCGGGCCGCTTCGGTGTCCGCCGGGCGCTTCGTGTCCGTACCGGGCGCCTCGGTTTCGGTGTCCGTCATCTCCGTCTCAGTCATCTCCGTCTCCGTCATCTCCGTCTCCGTCATGTTCGTCTCCGTCTCGACGCTCTCCACGACGTTCCCGTCGAACGTCTCGGAGTCAGCAGCGCCGCCACGGACTGTCAGCTCGAACGTGTCGCCGACTTCCTGCTCGCTGAAGTCGAATGTACTGGAGAACGTCTGGTTCTCCGTGACGTAGACGGTCGCCGTCTTCAGGAAGCTCGGCTGCGTGTCGCCGCTGGAGCGGGCGCGCAGGCTGACTTCCGTGCCGGGTGCGACGGTCGTCTCGCCCATTATCGTCTGCTCGCCAGAGGCCGAGACGTTCACGGGCTCGTCGACCATGTACTCGGCCTCGACGAAGCTGTAGTCGTCGAGGACGGTCTCGCCGTCTTCAACGTCGGTGAGGTTGTCTTCGTCCTCGTAGACGGTGAAGTTGGCTTCGAGCGAGTCGTCATCTTCGATGGACCGCGTGTCCGTGTTCAGGTTGTTGGAGTCCGTGTCGTAGATGATGAAGTACGTGTCGTTCTCCGAGTCAGCCCACACGGTCGCGTTGTCCGGGCCGAGGAGGACCTGGTACGGGTCGCGGTTCGCACCGGGGTCCATCTGCTCGACGGTGAGCTTGTACTCGTCGCCGTCGTTGTCGAAGAACTCACTCGTCACCTCGTCCTCGTCCTGAGCGCCCAGCAGGCCTTCGAGACCGGAGGCCTCGAGCTGGTGGACGGCCATGTCGCCGTAGGCGATCTGGTTGGACTGGGTGAGGTTGTTGTCACCGACCGCGTCGTAGAGTTCTTCGGTGTCGTCGAAGCTGGTGCCCGTCGGGGCGGTCCAGCTACGGATGGACGTCGTGTTGCGCTCTTCGAGCGTCAGCGTGCCGACGCCTGCGAGTCTTCTTCCTCGCTCTGACCGGCGCGGACTTCGAGGTCGTACTCGCCGGATTCGAGGAGCGAGTCGACGCCTTCCTCGATGGTGGCGTCAGTGATGGAGTCGTCGTCGTCCTCCAGGTTGGGCACGTCGTAGACGTTTCGTGTTCTCGACGTTTACCCCGAGCGACCCCGTTGCCGCCCCACGTGTTTGAACAGGAGGTTGACTTCGCCGTCGCCGTTCTCGTCTTCGACCGT
>NZ_WPCD01000153.1:0-8931 GCF_009741955.1 Halogeometricum sp. CBA1124
GCGCGGCGGCGACGGCGTCGTCGTCGTCTCGAACGGCTACAACGAGAACGGCGGCGGCCTGTTCTGCCTCGACGCCGCGACGGGAGCGTGCGCTGGGAGTCGTCGGTACGGACCGTCCACCAACCGGCCGCCGTCGGCGACGACGCCTGCTACGCGGTGGACGACGAGGGGTCGCTGCACGCCGTCTCGCTGGCCGACGGCGCGGTGCTGTGGTCGCGCCGCGGCGTCTCGACGAACCACGCCTCGCGGTACGAACAACCGGTACTGGCGGGCGACCGCGTCGTCGTCGGGCGGTGGGACGGTCCGCTGACGGCCTACGACTCGGCGACGGGCGAGACGGCGTGGACCGCCGGCCCCGCGGACGAACGGCACCACGTGCCCGTCGCCGCCGCCGACGGAATCTACGCCGTCACCCGCGAGGGAACCGTCTCCGAGACGGGGTTCGACGGCGCGGAACGGTGGCGGCGGACGGTGGACGTGACGGTGACCGCGCCGCCGTCGCTGGCGGACGGGACGCTCTACCTCGGCGGGCGAACGGGCGGCGACGTGGACGAGTGGGCGGGCGGGTTCTACCGGTTCGGCTGAGAAGGAGGGGTCGGTCTCGGATTCGGCGGCCTCGACCCGGCGGCTTCAGTCGTCCGAGGGGTTCGGCGCTTCGGCCTCGGATTCGTCGGCCGCCGAGTCGTCGTCCGACTCTGCTGCCGCCGTCTCGCCGTCGCGGAGTGTGTCGGCGAGTCCGTCGACGGGGCGGTCCGGGTTCGCCGCCGTCGCCGCGTCCGTCGCGCCGAGTTGGTAGTCGTCGGCGTCCGCGCCCGGTCGGAGACTGGTGCGTCCGCGGTGGACGCTCACCGCGTCGTCGAGGTGGAGTCGGACCGCTTCGAGGAGGGCGTCGGCCTCCAGCGGTTGCCCCAGCGACTTGATCTCCTCCAGCGAGGCGTCGTCGGGCACGTCGAACGCTCGCTGGGTGATGATGGGCCCCTGGTCGAGGTCAGTCGTCACGTAGTGAGCGGTGACGCCCGCGATGCGGACGCCTCCTCCTTCGCCTGCCGGTAGGCGGCCGCGCCGGGGAACGCCGGGAGCAGGGAGGGGTGGATGTTGATGATGCGGTCCTCGTAGCGGAAGACGACGTTCGGCCCGAGGATGCGCATGTAGCGGGCCAGCACCACGAGGTCGGCGTCGTAGTCGTCGAGGAGGGCGAGCAGTTCGTCCTCGTCGGGCGACCCCTTCTCGTCGCCGACGTCGTGGAACGGCACGTCGTAGCGTTCCGCGAGGGGGCGCAGGTGGTCGCGGTTGCCGACGACGACCGATATCTCGGCGTCGAGGTCGCCGTTCGTCCACGCCTCGAACAGCGCTTCGAGGCAGTGGCTCTCCTTCGTCGCGAGGACGGCGATCCGCTGGGTGTCGCGGTCGGCGGGGAAGCGCACCTGCACGTCCACGCCCAGGTCGTCGCCGAGGTCCGAGAGCGCGTCCCGGAGTGTCTCCTCGGTGCAGACCATCTCGGAGGTGTCCGCGTGCAGCGTCATGCGGAAGACGCCGTCGCGGACGGCCTGGTCGAGGTCTTCGACGTTGATTCCGCGCTCGAACAGCAGGGTGGTGACGTTCGCGACGAGTCCGGTCCTGTCTCCTCCGATGACGGTGATCTCGGTGAGGTCTGTCATCGGTACCACCGCCGACTGCTGTCGAACGGAGTCATCGACGGGTGGAGACTTCGCTCGGCCAAAAGGGTGTCTTTCCGCGCAACGATTGGGCCGCCGTCCCGAGCGTGACATGCCTCACGGTAGCACGCACCATGTACCGGCCGCGTCGGATGGATATCCACAAACGTGAATACCGAACGCAGTCCAAAACTGCTTTTGCTCATGACCGCGCACCACGAACCGATGACGACCTACACCGCGACGGTGACGGTGCGCCTGAAACAGGGCGTCCTCGACCCGGAGGCCGAGACGACCAAGCGCGCCCTCGAACGCCTCGGGTTCGAGTTGGAGTCGCTTCGCTCGGCCGACCAGTTCGAGGTGGAGATGGACGCCGAGTCGGCCGCGGCCGCCGAGGACCGGGCCGACGAGATGGCCGAACGACTCCTCGCCAACCCGACCATCCACGACTACGAGGTCGAGGTGGCCGAGGCGTAGATGACCGTCTCTGACACCCCGCCCGTCGAGGCCGCACACGGAGGTGCGTCCCGGTGACGGTCGCGGTGATACAGTTCGGCGGGTCGAACTGCGACCGGGACGCCGTCGCCGCCCTCGAACACCTCGGCATCGACGCCGAACGCGTCTGGCACGAGGACGGCCTGCCGGCGGACGCGACGGGCGTCGTGCTCCCCGGCGGGTTCTCCTACGGCGACTACCTCCGCGCGGGCGCGATGGCCGCGCGGTCGCCCATCATGAACGACGTGCGCGAGGCGGCGGCCGAGGGCACGCCCGTCCTCGGCGTCTGCAACGGCGCGCAGATCGGCTGCGAGTCGAGTCTCACCGAGGGCGCGTTCACGACGAACGAGAGCGCTCGCTTCCAGTGCGAGTACGTCCACCTCCGCGTCGAGAACGCCGACACGCCGTGGACCGCCGCCTACGACGAGGGCGACGTGATCGAGATACCCATCGCGCACGGCGAGGGGCGGTTCGAGATCAGCGACGACCGGTACGACCGGTTGGTCGCGGAGGACCGCGTCCTCTTCCGCTACTGCGACGCGGCGGGGAACGTGACCGAGGCGGCGAACCCGAACGGTTCCCGCGGTAACGTCGCCGGCATCACCGGCGAGGAGGAGAACGTCGGCGTGTTGATGCCGCACCCCGAACGCGCGACGCTGCCCGACCTGAACGGCAGCACCGACGGCGCGGGCGTCCTCCGCGGGTTCGCGCGGGACTGAGCCGCGTCACTCGGGCGGAAGACGCCACTCGGGAGAGAGAACCTATCCGTGCGACGAATCGCGTCGTCGCGACTCGACGAGCAACACGAAGCGACGGTGTGACGAGGCGGTCGTCTCAGGGATCTACCGCACGGGGCGAACTCGTGGCTATCCAGCCGTCGGGATTGTCGGACTCCCGAATCTCCAGCCAGCCGTCGGCGTAATACACGGTCTTGTACATCTGTAGAGTGGGTGCGACGCCGCGCAGGCGCGCGGGTACGCAGTACCTTGTCGCGGTTACGTCGCACCCGGAAGAGGAGACGGCGGCTACCCCTATCACTACCCACAGCCTTCGCGGGGCGTAACGGACCCTTAGCGGAAGTTTTGTCACCGCCTACCGAACGTTGTCGGCGAGTTAATCAGCGGGCCAGCGGCATCGAGTAGGACGTCTCCTCCGCCATCACGACGTCCCACGTTCCCTCGCAGTCGCAGGACACCTGCGAGAACACGGTCGGGTCCTGCCGGAGGTCGAAGTCCTTGATGGCTTTCTGCACCAAGTCGTCGCAGTCGCCGCAGTTGTGCGCGCCGCGGTCGGAGCCGTGCCCGACGGGGTCGGAGACGACGATGGCGTCCACGTCGGCGGTCGACTCCAGCACGTCGGCGACGGACCAGAGCCACGGCGGGCGGTAGCCGCCGTTGAAGTAGAGTTCGTCGACCATCGTGTAGCGCTGGACGTTCGTCGGGTTCATCGAGACGGTGTGGCAGTGGTCGACGGCGGCGCACCGCCGGATGGAGGACTTCATGTCCGCGACCGCCTCCGACTCCGAGAGGAACGGCGGCTTCATCAGCAGGTACGCCTTCACGCCCGCGCCCGCGTCGCCGGCCTCGGCGCAGGCGTCCTCGAAGTCCGCGAAGTCGAAGTACTTGTTCACGCAGTCGTGGCGGACGCGGTCCGTCGCCGTCTCCAGTCCGATTGCGACGTCCGTCTCCAGTCCCTGCGAGGTGAAGTCGTCCAGTTTCTCGGCGGCGACGAAGTCCGGCAGCGACTCGACGACGATTCGCTCCCGGTCGCCGAACGTCTCGCCGATGGCCCGTCGCGTCTCCGCGCCGACTTCGCGTTCGTCGAGGAAGCTGCCGGAGGTGTATATCTTGATGAGGTCGGCCGGTTCGTCCGCGTTCTCCGCTTCGTGGTCGAGACAGACCTGAATCTGGTCCATCAGCGCCTCGTGGGCGACGCTGCCGCCCTCGACGGACTCGGCGACGTAGCCGCACATCGTGCACCCGCCGGCGCGCGCCCAGCGACAGCCGCCGGTGTTGAGGATGATGGTGAGCGACCGCTTCACGCCGTCGGGCGTGTTGTCCTCGTCCAACCAGACGCGCGTGGGTTCGTGCGGGTCGTACGTCCGGTCCTTGCGCGAGCGAATCTCGCGCATCACTTCGTTGTGGGCGTCCATGCCCTTCCCCCGCTCGTACACTTCGGGGCTCGGCTGACTCATTACCGGTGGTATCCGACGTGCGCGTAAATCCGCTTCGCCTGCGCTCCGAGGCCGGCGGACGGAATCGACGGCCGGTCGCGTTCGGACGGACCGCGGCACGGTCGCTCGTCGTCGCCGAGTGCGCCGCGCCCGCCACAGGCAAGCGTTATTGGCGCGCCGCCCCGACCGTCACACGTGCCAACACGTCGCAGGCTACTCGCCGCGCTCGGCGTCGCCGGGAGCGTCGGCCTCGCCGGGTGCGACGGACTCGGCGGCGACCGGCCGGACGCGCGAACGGCGACGGAGACGCCGGCCGCGACGGCGTCGGAGACGGCCGTCGCCACCGACGACGCGGGGGACGGACCGTCGCTCCCCTACAGCGCCGCCGCCGCGAGCGAGAACGTCGAACGACCGCTGGGCGTCGTCGTCCGAAACGTGGGCGGGGAACGGCGGTTCGTCACCGTCGTCGTGAGCCACGGCGACCGGACGCTGCTCGTGGACAGCAGCGAGTACGCGCCCGAGGGGACCGACCGAACGCGGCACTACCCGAACCTCGTCGCCCGGCGCGGGACGTACGACGTGGTCGTGGAGACGGCCGACGGCGCGACGGGGCGCGGCGTCCTCCGCGTGGACGGCGTCCACCGCGACGCCGTGGTCGAACTCGACGGCGAGGTGCGCGTCCGGCAGACGGCGCGGTGCACCCCGGACTGCGGCGACGTGTCCGTCGCCGGCGAGGCGCGTCCCTTCGGCAACCCCCGGTGGCCGGAGATAGACGCGTGGGCGGGCTACACCGTCACCGTCGCCAACGCCGGCAGTCGGCGTCACGAGGTGCGCGTCGGCTTCGAGATAGACGGCGACACGGCGCTGGACTACCGCTACCGGCCGCCGCCGGGCACCGTCCTCGGCTTCCCGACGATACCGCCGCTCAGACGGCTGGAAGTGACCGTCGAGGCGAACGGCGACCGGTGGCGGGGGCGACTCGACGCCGACCGGAGCGTCGCCCTCCCCCTCGCGGTGGACGACGACGGCGTGCGCGTCGACGCGTGGCCCGACGCGGGCGCGGACCTCCGCGTGCGGAACGAACGCGGGCCGCAGACGGCCACCGTCGTCCTC
This sequence comes from Halogeometricum sp. CBA1124, assembly GCF_009741955.1. Classification (NCBI taxonomy): domain Archaea; kingdom Methanobacteriati; phylum Methanobacteriota; class Halobacteria; order Halobacteriales; family Haloferacaceae; genus Halogeometricum; species Halogeometricum sp. CBA1124. The sequence goes on from NZ_WPCD01000153.1 coordinate 5,437, forward strand.
TCGAAGGAGGGCGAACGGGTGGCGTCGTGGTCGGCGGACCTCGGACGCGAGGAGACGGCGACGGTGTCGGCGTTCGTCCCCGGCCCCGGCCTGTACGAGGCGGAGATGACGGTGGAGAGAGGGGACGAGTCGCTGACGAACACGCGAAGCGTCGTCGTCACGCGACGGGGGGTCCTCCTCGTCCGCGTCCGCGACGGCGTCGACGCGTTCTTCGTCCGGTGAGATGCGTCCTTCGTCCGGCGAGATGCGTTCTTCGTCCGGCGAGATGCGTCCTTCGTCCGGTGACAGGCGGGGCCGCCGCACCGGGAGCACGATATTTCTCCCCGCGGGCCGAACGCGAACGCGTGCGACGAACCGACGCTCCGACCAGACGGGCGCTCCTCGGCACGCTCTCGGCCCTCGGCGCGGCCGGACTGGCGGGATGCGACGCGCTCCCCGACGGGTCCGCGTCCGGCGACGCCGGGCGGACGGCGGACGGTGCCGGGGGCGACGCGACGCCGACCGGGAGTCCCGCGGCGTCGACCGGTGGGACGTTCGAGCAGACCGTCGTGGCCCGAAACCCGAACGCGACGGACGCCTACGTCACCGTCGCCGTGGAGTCGCGGTCCGGCGAGACGGCGTTCGTCCGGAACCTCGAACTGATGCCGGGCGAGTGGCGACCCGTGCGCGCCGAACTCCCGGAACCGGGGCCGTACCGCGTCGTCGCCGAGGCGGCCGGCGGCGACCGGGCGACGTTCGACTGGGTCACCGACGAACGCCTCGACGGGTGCGCGGTGACGCTCCGGGACGGCGCGTTCGAGTTCTGGCGGACGGCGGTGTGCCGGGGCGACTGCGGCCTCGCGGCGTCGGCCGTCGACGACGCGATACCGCTCGTCGGCGACGGCGAGGGGCGGTGGTACGCGCCCGCGAGCGTCGTGTTGGAGAACCCCGACCCGGCGGCGCGGCGAGCCCGCCTCGCGGTCGAACTGGACGGCGAGGCGGTGCTGACGGAGACGTACGAGGTGCCCGCGCGGACGCAGGTCGAACTGCCGGTCACCTACCGGTCGGGCGACTACCGCGTCCGGGTGGAGACCGACGGAGCGACGGTGGCCGACTCGTGGTCGGTGCCGGAGCAACCCAGCCTGTTCGTCGACCTGCGGGAGCGAGCGACGGGGTGCGGGCCGGCCAACTCCGAACTCACTCTCGTCAACTACGACGACGTCGAACACGCGGTGACGGTGCAGGTGGCGTCCGACGAGGAGGGTCTGTTCGCCGACCGCTGGACGCTCGCGCCGGAGGAACGGACCAGCGTCGTCCCCGTGTCGTCGTCCGGGCGGTACGAGGTCCGCGTGCAGATAGATGGGACGGACGAGTTCTCCACCGTCTGGTGGTCGTGCCCGCCGCGCGGGCCGGCGACGCTCGTCGTGGACGCGACGGGCGGCGGGTCGGTGAGTCAGACGACGCTGGCGCGGGAGTGACAGCCGACCAACGAAACCGAATCTACCGGCCAGATTTTCCCCGAAGTTCGCGGACCGTAGCCGTCCGAGGCGAGATTTGCCGCCGAACGCGTAACCGTTTGTCGTTACGTCGGTGTGGGAACGACTAACCCATTCTGGTCCCAATATAAGGGTAGATAGTTACCTATGACCGAGCAAGGCGGATTCAACGACCACGTGGCACGGGTGGACCTCTCCTCGGGAGAGGTTCGCTACGAAGGTATCGACGAAGAGGACGCGCGCAAGTACATCGGCGGGCGCGGCCTCGGGGTGAAGTACGTGTTCGACCAGGGGCCCGACGTGGACCCGATGGGACCGGACAACCTGCTGGCGTTCATGAACGGGCCGCTGACGGGGACGCAAGCGCCGATGAGCGGACGCATCGCCGTCTGCACGAAGTCGCCGCTGACGGGCACCGTCACCGACTCCCACCACGGCGGGTGGTCGGGTGCGCGACTCAAGTGGGCCGGGTTCGACGGCCTCCTGTTCGAGGGGAAGGCCGAACACCCGACGTACGCGTACGTCGAGGACGGCGAAGTCGAACTCCGCGACGCCTCCCACATCACCGAGTGGGGCGTCCACGACGCCATCGACGAGTTGGAGAGCGAAGTCGACGGACAGGTCGGCAAGAACCTGAGCGTGATGGCCATCGGTCCCGCCGGCGAGAACGGCGTCCGCTACGCCTGCATCGTCAACGAGGACGACCGGGCGTCCGGCCGCGGCGGCACGGGTGCGGTGATGGGCTCGAAGAACCTCAAGGCCGTCGTCGTCAAGTCCGGCACGAGGATGCCGAAACCGGCGAACCCGGAGACGTTCACCGAGGGCTACCAGCAGGCGATGCAACTCATCCGCGAGTCCGACGTCACCGCGCCGAACGAGGGCGGCCTGTCGGTGTACGGGACGAACGTCCTCATGAACCTGACCGAGGAGATGGACGGCCTGCCGACGCGCAACGGGCGCTACACCTCGACGCACTCGGAGGCCGAGGCGGACCCCTCCGAACCCAACATCGACGCAGAGAAGGTGTCCGGCGAGAACGTCCGCGAGAACATCCTCGTGGACGAGCCGACCTGTCACTCCTGCCCCGTCGCCTGTAAGAAGGAGACCGAGGTCACCTACGAGCGGAAGGGCGAGGAGATGAACGTCCGCGGCGAGTCCTACGAGTACGAGTCGGCGTTCGCCCTCGGGCCGAACTCGATGAACGACGACCGCGACAGCATCGCCGTCATGATCGACATGTGCAACCAGCTCGGGATGGACACCATCGAGACGGGCAACATGCTCGCGATGGCGATGGAGATGACCGAGCAGGGCAAACTCGACGACCTCGGCGAGGGCATCGAGTGGGGCGACGTCGAGCACATGATGGACGTGATGGAGGACATCGCCCACCAGGAGAGCGAACTCGGCGAACTCCTCGCCAAGGGCGCGGAACGCGTCGCCGACGAGGTGGCGCCCACGAGAACAAGCTCTCGGTCAAGGGCCAGACCATCCCGGCCTACGACCCGCGCGCGATGAAGGGCATGGGCATCGGCTACGCCACCTCGAACCGCGGCGCGTGTCACCTGCGCGGCTACACGCCGTCGGCCGAGATTCTCGGCCTGCCGGAGAAGGTGGACCCGCGCGAGTGGGAGGGCAAGGGCGAACTGTGCGCCCTGTTCCAGGACATGCACGCCATCTCCGACTCGTTCGACATCTGCAAGTTCAACGCGTTCGCGGAGGGCATCGAGGAGTACGTCCTGCAGTACAACGGCATGACGGGCCTCGACGTGACCGAGGACGAACTGATGGAGACGGGCGACCGCATCTACACGCTGGAGCGGTACTACAACAACCTCGCCGGCTTCGACGGCTCCGACGACACGCTCCCGGGCCGTTTCCTCGAGGGCGACGAGGCCGTCCCCGGACAGGGGGCCTCCGAGGGTCAACTGTGCGAACTCGATGAGATGAAAGACGAGTACTACGCGCGCCGCAAGTGGGTCGACGGCGTCGTCCCCGACGAACGCCTCGAAGAACTCGG
>NZ_WPCD01000103.1:0-12674 GCF_009741955.1 Halogeometricum sp. CBA1124
GCCCTCACCGCCGGGGCCGACGAGGCGACTGATTCGACGGCGGTGTCGCTGCTCGGCCACCCGATAGGGACGGCGCGCGGCCGAGACGTCGCGTGGCGCGACGTGGACGTGCTGGCCAACGGCGAGCGAATCACCGGACTCTCGCTGTTCGCGGCGCTGGACCCCGAGTTCGGCGCGAAACTCGTCTGCCCCGGTCACGACTTCGCCGTCGGCGACGAGGTTCGGGTGACGATACGCGACACCGACGACCCGATACGGCTGGGGTGAGCCGACGTCTCCGCGGCGCCCGGACGGACTTTCCCGGTCCCGTCACTCCGCTTCTTCCGACCCGCGGGCCTGTACGACGTGGGTGAAGGTACCGATACCGAGTCCGCCGACGAGGTTTCCGGCGGTGACGACGACGGTGGTCTCGACTATCGCCGCGACGCCGATGGGGGCGCCGGACCGGACGCCGAAGAGGACGTGGAGGACGGTGACGACGACGTGACTGAACGGCCCCAGCGCCAACAGGACGCCGACGACGTACGAGAGGAGGATTCGACTCACGCTCTCTTCGACCGCCGACAGCGAGAACGACAGCATCGTGACGAGGACGCCGCCGGAGATGGCGTCGGCGAACTCCGCCCACCGGCCGCGAGAGACGATCTCCGAGGAAGTCGTTCGGAACACGTGCTCGGTTCCCGGCGGCAACGCCCCCTCGACGGTGAGGATGGCGACCATCAGGCCGCCGCCGACGAGGTTGAAGACGAACGTGACGCTCCAGAGGCGGAAGAGCGCGCCGACCATGTACGACCCGGACGCTTCGACGGCTCTCACCGCCGGGTCCAAGAAGTTCTCGCTGAACAACTCGGCCCGTCCGATCACCAGGAAGACGACTCCGGTCCCGAGGGCGAGAGCGCCGCCGAGATGTGCCAGCGAGCCGAATTCGGCTTTCAGGTTCGCCTCCACGATGCCCAGCGCCGCCATCCCGAAGGTGATCGTGAACCCCGCGATGAACGCCGTCGCCACCAGTTCCAGCAGCGACTGGTTCAGGCGTCGGTCGCCCTCCTCGGCCGCGCGTTCGTACACCTCGCGTGGGGTCGGTGCCGTAGACATATTCCGAAACTACCCGGAGCGGAAGAAATAGTGGTGACGGCGGTGCGGTCGGGGTCGTCGGCGTCGGGGCTACCCGTCTCCCGAACGCGGCGACAACTTTGAACGCGTCACCGGTGGTTACATACGGGTCGCCGTCGCCTACGTCGGTATGAGCGAGGACGCTCCCGAGGGGTTCCCGGACGACGCCGCGTCGTTCGTCCAGCAGTACATCGAACAGGAGCACGGCTACCTCTCGTGGCTCGGCACGCGGGTGAACGAACTCGAACCCGGACGGGTCGTGATGACCGTCCCGTACGACGAGAAACTCACCAACACCACCGACCCGCCGACGGTCCACGGCGGCATCGCCGCGACGCTCATCGACACGGCGGGCGGCATCGCTCAGCGGACGATGCTCGAGGACCCGATGGCCGGCGGCGTCGCGACGGTGAACCTGAACGTGAACTACCTCCGACGCGCCGCGGGCGACCTGCGCGCCTCGGCGGAAGTCGTCCGCGCCGGCGGCACCATCGGCGTCAGCACCGTCACCGTCGTCAGTCGGCCGCCCGAACGGGTGCGCGAGAACGACGAGGCGTTCGAGCGCTGGCAGGGGACCACCGACGAGGAGGCAGTCGCCACCGGACAGGGCGCGTACCGCCTGTTCCGGGACTGACCCACGCGCCCGGCCGGACCGTCGTCCCTACTCGAACCGAATCTCCTCGCGCGTCGTCACCTCCCCGAACAGCCAGTCCGCGTGGTCGAGCGCGTACGCCTTGTGCTCGTCCTCGATTGCGCCGATTGCGTCCTCGACGAGGACCGGCCGGTAGTCGCGCAGGCCGGCGCTCCCGGCGGTGTGGAGGACGCAGACGTTCGCCAGCGTCCCGCAGAACACCAGGTCGTCGACGCCGTGGGCGTCGAGCCAGCCCTCCAACTCCGTCCGGTGGAAGGCGTCGTACGTGTGCTTCTCGACGACGTGGTCGTCCTCGCGCACGTCCAGTTCGTCGACCAGTTCAGTCTCCCACGTCCCCTCGACGACGTGCTCGCCCCAGCGCTCGAACTCGTCGTAGTAGTGGGTGTCTTCGAACTGTTCGGGCGGGTGGACGTCGCGGGTGTAGACGACGCTCGCGCCCGCCTCGCGGGCGTCGGCGACGAGTGCGGCCACGTCGTCGACGACGGCTTCGCTCCCCGGCGCGTGGAGGCTTCCCTCCGGGTGGCAGAACCCGTTCTGCATGTCCACGACGACGACGGCGGTTCGGTCGGGGTCGAACGCGTGTTCGGTCATACGTGTGTGTAGCGCCGCGGGGACCAAAACGGTACTCCGTGGTGCGATTCCCGCCGCGGCGGCGCGGAAAAAGGTACTTCCCGGCGCGGTCCCTGAAGGGAGTTAGAGCATGTTGACGAGACACGGAGTCGCCACCGGTGCCCTCGCCCTCCTCTTGGTCCTCGCGGGCTGTACGGCACCGATGGTGAACCCGGCACTCGACGACGGCGGTGCGGCGGGCGGGCCATCGGACACCTCGGTCGTCGCCAGTCCCGACGCCAACTTCTCCGACCCGAGCGACGACGTCCTCGGCTGGGAAGACGGCTACTGGTACAACGAGTCGATAGACGTGAACCAGTCCGACGGCCTCTCCGACGAGGAACTCCGGGCGTACGTCGCCCGGTCGATGGCGCGCGTGGAGTACCTCCGGCACAAGGAGTTCGAAGAGCGCGTCTCGGTGGACGTGCTGTCCCGCGCGGAGTACCGCGAGCGGACTCGCTCGAACGCCCGGAGCGGTTCGGACTCCGGACCGTCGGCGTTCGACCAGTGGAACAATCAGGTGTGGGAGGCGCTGTTCGTCACCGGCGAGACGGGCGACAGTCAGGAGGCGATAAGCGAGACCCAGAGCAGTTCGGTCGCGGGGTTCTACTCGCCGCGGAACGACGCGATAACGGTCATCACCCCCTCGCCCGACTCGCCGCGAATCGACAACGCGACGCTGGTCCACGAACTCGTCCACGCCCTGCAGGACCAGCACTACGACCTGACGAGCGAGAAGTACCGCGGCGAGACGCAGGACGGTGACCTCGCCATCGACGGCGCCGTCGAGGGCGACGCGAAGTACGTCGAACTGCTGTACCGCGACCGCTGCGGCGTCGAGTGGGAGTGCGTCGCGACGCCGGCGGCCGCCGGTGGGGGCGGGGCCGGCGGGTCGGGCGGCGGTCCGAACCTCGGCATCCTCCTGACCATCTTCCAGCCGTACTCCGACGGTCCGGTGTACGTCCACGACAGAGTTCAGGAGGGCGGCTGGGAGGCCGTCGACGAACTGCTCGAGGACCCGCCGGAGTCCACCGAGCAGACCATCCACCTCACCGACGAGAAACCCGTCCCCATCGAGTACCGGAGTCGGGCGACGAACGGGTGGTCCACGTTCCCGAACCAGGGCCAGAGCGGGTCCGACACCGTCGGCGAGGCGTCGATGTACGTGATGTTCTGGTACCAGGCGCGGACGGCCGGTGCCGACACCATCGACCCGCGGGGCATCGTCCAGACGGAGAGCCGGTACGACACGTACAACTACGACGCGGTGCCGTCGAGCGGGTGGGCGAACGACCGCCTGTTCCCCTACAAGAAGGCGTCCGGCGGCGAGAGCGAGTACGGCTACGTCTGGGTGACCGAGTGGGACACCGAGGGCGACGCCCGCGAGTTCCGCGACGCCTACCGGAAGATTCTGCGCGCGCACGACGCGACGCGGCAGAGCGAGAACACGTGGGTCGTCGAGGACGGCGAGTTCGCCGACGCGTTCCGGGTCCGGATGGACGGCACGCGCGTCACCATCGTCAACGGGCCGACGGCGGAGGACCTCGACGACATCCGCCCGGCCGCGAACTGACGCCGACCGACCGCCTCGCCGAGAACGTTTTCCGTAATCGAACCGACGATACCCTGTGAACGTCTCCCGCGCATCGTTCGTCCCCGTCGCTCTCGCCCTCCTCCTCGTCCTCGCGGGGTGTAGCGCGCCCGTCGCCGACCCCTCTGCCAACGAGTGGTCGTGGCCGGACGACCCGCCCGAGGACAGACTCGGCTGGGAGGCGGGCTACTGGTACAACGAGTCCATCGCGGTGAACCAGTCCGACGGGCTGAACGCGTCCGAACGCGAGGCGTTCGTCGCGCGGACGATGGCGCGCATCGAACGCATCCGCGGACTGGAGTTCGAGCGGACCGTTCCCGTCGAAGTCGTCTCGCGGGAGCGGTATCAGAACGAGTCGAGCGTCTTCCGCGCCGAACCCGACGCGTGGGAGGACCAGGTGTACGAGGCGACGTTCCTCGTCGGCGAGACGAGACGGCCGCGGACGCGCTGAACGACCTGTACGGCGGAGCGGTCGCGGGCTACTACACGCCGAGCGACGAGCGCATCGTCGTCGTCAGCGACGCGGAGACGCCGACGCTGAGTCGGGCGACGCTGGCGCACGAACTCGTCCACGCCCTGCAGGACCAGCAGTTCGGTTTCGCCCCGCCCCCGGACACGCACGACGGCCGCATCGCCGACGACGGCCTGTACGAGGGCGACGCCAACCTGGTCGAGGCGCTGTACGAACAGCGGTGCGAGAGCGACTGGGAGTGCGTGCAGACGCCGTCGGCCGGCGGCGGGAGTCGGTCGTCGTTCGACTTCGGCGTCTACCTCACCGTCTACGCGCCGTACAGCGAGGGGCCGCAGTTCGTCGACGCCCTCCGCGAACGCGGCGGGTGGGAGGCGGTGAACGCCGCCTACGACGACGTGCCCGTCTCCGCCGAGCAGATACTGCACCCGCGGGCGTACCCCGACGAGCGACCGGCGGACGTGGACGTGCCGGACCGCTCGTCTGCCGCGTGGTCGCGGTTCGACCGCGAGGTGGCGACCGACCGTCTGGGCGAGGCGTTCCTGTACGTGATGCTGTGGGACACGCGCGCCATCGACCGGGAGCGACTGCGGCAGAATCCGGGCCCTACTCGCGGTACAACTACACGGCGGGCGCGAGTGCCGGGTGGGCGGGTGACGAACTCGTGCCGTACCGCGGCGACGACGGCGAGTACGGCTACGTCTGGACGACCGAGTGGGACACCGAGGCCGACGCCGAGCAGTTCCACCGCCTGTACGGGACGTTCCTCCTCCAACTCCGCATGGGGGCCGAACGCGTCGACTCGAACACGTACGTGATTCGCGGCGGCCCGTACGCCGACGCGTTCCGCGTCACGCGGGACGGCACGCGCGTCACCATCGTCAACGCGCCGACCCCCGAGCAGTTGGACGAGGTACACGCCCGGCGGTAGCGCCGCCGGGAGGGTGAGAAAGCACTTGTCGCACCCGCGAGATGCCGGCGCTATGCACTCGCACACGACCCTCCTCGTCGCCCTCCTCGTCGCGTTCGCGGGGTGCGCGGGCGGTCCGCCGGCCGGTACGGAGACGGGGACACCGACGGCCACCGACTCCCCGACGCCGACGGCCACCGACTCCCCGACGCCGGGAACGACGACGTATGGCACCGACTGCCCGGCGTTCGTCGAGGCCGACCCCGTCTCCGACGTGCCCGACGACGCGACGGTGATTCCGTACGCGGACCTCTCGGCGGAGCGACGGGCGGAGTTCGACGCGGCGCTTTCGGAGGGGAACGCGGAGGTCGAAGACGGGGGTGACGGCTACGTGTTCTGGGTCGACCGCCCGTACGTCCGGTACGAGGGGACCGTCTACCGCGCCGTCGTCGCCGTCTGTTGACCCCGCGACCGAAGACGAACGCTCTCCGGTCGCCGCGTTCGAACGAACGCGTTTTTCACCACGCCGGTGGAACGCGTTCGCATGGACTTCGACATCGTCGGTGCCGACGCCATCCACGGGGGGTCGGCCACCGACGCCTACTTCGAGCGGACGGAGACGACGCTCCGACACGCCGGGAAGAACCCGCGCGTCGTCGCCGAGGTGACGGCCGACCAGTTCCCCGACGGCGACTACGAACTCCTCGCGGGGACGAAGGACGCCGCCGCCCTCCTCGAGGCCACGACGTCGACGTGGACGCCGTCCCGGAGGGCCGCCTGTTCGACGGCGGTCCGGTCATGCGCATCGAGGGGAACTACCTCGACTTCGGCCGCTTCGAAACCTCGATTCTGGGCTTCCTCTCGCACGCCTCCGGCGTCGCCACCGCGGCCCTCGACGTCCGGCGCGCCGCCCCCGACTCGCAGGTGCTGTCGTTCGGCGCGCGGCACGTCCACCCCACAATCGCCGCGATGGTCGAACGGAGCGCCCTCCTCGCGGGTCTCGACGGCATCTCGCACGTCGCCGCCGGCGACGTCATCGGCCGCGAGGCGTCGGGGACGATGCCGCACGCCCTCATGATCTGCTTCGGCCGCGGGAACCAGGAGGCGGCGTGGCGGGCGTTCGACGAGGCGGTCGACGAGTCGGTGCCGCGCGTCGCCCTCTGTGACACCTACAGCGACGAGACTGACGAGGTCATCCGCGCCGTCGAGACGCTCGGCGACGACCTGGACAGCGTCCGTCTCGACACCACCTCCTCGCGGCGCGGCGACTTCCGACACATCGTCCGCGAGGTGCAGTGGACGCTCGCCGCCCACGACCACGAGTCGGTGGACGTGTTCGTCTCCGGCGGCCTCGGCCCGTCGGACCTGCGGCACCTGCGCGACGTGGCCGACGGCTTCGGCGTCGGAGGTTACGTCTCGAACGCCGATCCGGTGGACTTCGCGCTGGACATCGTGGAGATAGACGGCGAACCCGCCGCCAAGCGGGGGAAACTCACCGGCGTGAAGGAGGTGTACCGGACGGCCGACGGCGGTCACCACGTCGGACTCCGCGACGCCGAACCGCCCGCCGACGCCGAACGGTTGCTCGAACCGCTGATTCGCGACGGCGAGATAGTGCGGGAGTTCGACCTCGACGCGGCGGCCGACCGGGCGGCGACCGACGCCGACCGGTGCGACTACGGCGCGGAGTGAGGGGACGGCGGTTCGAGAGAGGCGGCGACTGTCCGCGCGAGGGGACCGACGGTTCGAGTGAGGCGGCGCCACGAGAGTGACGGCGACGCCTCTCGCGGTCGGATGCGGAGGCGCAGGCGCGTCACGTGCGGTGTCGCACGCAGAACCAGTCGCCGACAGTTACAGTTCTTCGACGCTGCCGCCGTCGGCTCGCTCGCGGAACACCTGTCCCTCGAACAGCGTGACCATGGCGTCCTCGTCCTGCCACGCGAGGGGCGAGAGGCCGGCCTTGCGGCAGGCGTGCGTCAGGAACTGTTCTTCGGACCAGCCGTTCTCCAGCGGAATCGTCGGGTAGAGCCAGCCGTGCTTGCCGTCTTTGTCTACGGCGACCCCGTGGGTACCGAGTTCGATGTCGGCCGCAGGATCGTTGGTGAGAACGTGATTACAGACGATACAGACGGAGATATTGAGATTCGGTAGTTCGGGTGGTTCGATTTCGGACCCGCACGAATCGCCCGACGCGGCTTGAATCGCCGCGTCGACGATGGCGTGTCCCAGTTGATCTTTCCCTCGATAGGCCCCGGCGCACCCTCGGAGGCGGCCGCGACCACGTGTCGATTGAATGCGGACGAATGCACCGGTACGAGCGTAGAACGCGTCTCGCATACTTCCCGGCTGTTCCCGTTGACCGTGGAGAACGTACGATTCGACCGATTCACGCGCCAGTTCGACCGCCCTCGACCCGTCGTCGTACGAGAGTCGAACGGTCTGCGCCTCGGACATACTACTGTGCAGGCACTGGCTAAACTTGAACGCTTCCCTTGTCACCACCCTGATTTGTCCTGCATTAAGCTCTGCATAAGGCCGTGATACCCCGGAATCGCCCGAATCGGTCGAATCGAACTTCTTATGCGCACGTCCCGACTAGGCAAAAACGGCAGAGAGAGCCCGGTTCCCGTGTCCTGTCGGACTGATTACCGTCCGCGGACATGAGGAAAGTCCCCCCACCGTCCGGACGGGTGACCGGGCGCAAGCCCGGAGTCGGAGAGACTGGCTCTGGAACAGAAACGAGACCCCTCGGTCCGACCGATGAGACGCGTGCGGCGGACTCGTCCGCCGCCGACGCCCGCGGGGCGACCCGCGGGCGTGCGAACCGACCCGTAAGGGGAGGGAGTTGACCCGTCGAGGGACGCGAGGCGACGCAGTCGCCTCGGAGGACGAACGGACGCATCGCGCCCGCGAGTCCAGCGGTCATTTCGTGACCGTGGACGACCGAGAACGGATGGAACGGCGAACCCTCACCGGTGCAAGTCCGCGCCGCTAAGGTAGTCCGGACAGCACGCTCGGGTTCGCCCGGCGTGCCCCCGAGAGGGGAGGACGCGGACGCTCAGCCGAATGCCGGGACGAACAGAAGGGGGCTTACTCCTCTCAGCCGCCACTGCCGCGCGAGCGACGCCGATATTGTTATCTCAGAGGAGTTAGATTAATAATACCTTGCACTTCAGAGGGGTAATTTCGCAGATGGATTAATAACCCCGAGCGGACTAGCCTCGTGTATGAACCGCGACGACGGACACGACCACGCTCGCGACGGGGCGGGTCGCGCGGCCGACGCCCGCGACGCCGACGCGGACGCGTGTGGATGCGACGACAGCTGTGACGCGGGCGCGGCCGCCCCGGACGACGACGCGGACGCCGCGGACGGCGAGACGCTCCGTCTGTCCGTCCCCGACATGGACTGCGCCTCCTGCGCGGACAAGGTCACGCGGAGCGTTCGCGGCGACGACGGCGTCACCGACGTCGACGCCCAACCGACGACGGGGACGCTGTACGTCCAGTTCGACGCCGACGCGACCGACGGCGACGCAGTCCGGTCGCGCGTCGAGGGTGCGGGCTACGCCGTCGCGGACGAGGAGACGGTGACGCTGTCGGTGCCGGAGATGGACTGCCCGTCCTGCGCCGGCAAGGTGGAGAACTCGCTGTCCGGCGTCGCCGGCGTCGTCGACTTCGAGACGCGACCGACGGCGGGGCGGGTGACGGTCAGTTACGACCCCGACGTGGCCTCTCGCGGTGACGTCGTCGCCGCCATCGAGGGAGCGGGCTACGCCGTCGCGGACGACGGGGACGCCGAGTCGCCGCACGACGTGTGGCGCACGCCGCGCGCGCTGAAGACGTGGGCCGGCGCCGTCTTCCTCGCGGTCGGTCTCGCCCTGGAGTTCCTGTTCACGGGCTTCGACGCCGTCCTCGCCGCGCCCGCGGGCTACGAGGTGAGCGTCGCGTGGGTGTCCTACACCGCCGCCGTCCTCCTCGCCGGGATTCCGGTCCTGCGGAACGGCTACTACTCCGCGAAGAACCTGAGTCTGGACATCGACCTGCTGATGAGCGCCGGTATCCTCGGCGCGATGGCGGTCAACATGCCGTTCGAGGCGGCGACGCTCGCCGTCCTGTTCAGCGTCGCCGAGTTGCTGGAGCGCTACTCGATGGACCGCGCGCGCAACTCCATGCGGGAACTGATGGAACTGTCGCCGGACACGGCGACCGTTCGTCGGGACGGGGAGGAAGTCGTCGTCCCCGCCGAGGACGTGCGCGTGGGCGAGACGGTGCTCGTCCGCCCCGGCGACCGAGTCCCCCTCGACGGCGCCGTGACCGAGGGCACCTCCGCGGTGGACGAGTCGCCCATCACCGGCGAGTCCGTCCCCGTGGACAAGGAACCGGGCGACGAGGTGTTCGCCGGGAGCATCGTCGAGGAGGGCTACCTCGAAGTGGAGACGACCACCACCGCCAGCGAGTCGACGCTGTCGAAGGTGGTCGAGATGGTCGAGGACGCCAACCGCGAACGGACCGAGGCCGAACGCTTCATCGACCGCTTCGCCCGGTACTACACGCCGATAATCGTCGTCGGCGCCATCGCGACGGCGGCGGTGCCGCCCCTCCTGTTCGGCGACCCGTTCAGGGTGTGGTTCGTGCGCGGACTCACTCTCCTCGTCGTCGCCTGCCCCTGCGCGTTCGTCATCTCCACGCCCGTCTCCGTCGTCTCGGGCATCACGTCGGCCGCGCGCAACGGCGTCCTCGTGAAGGGCGGCCAGTACCTCGAATCGATGAGCGACGTGGACGTGGTGGCGATGGACAAGACGGGGACGCTCACGACGGGCGAACTCGGCGTCACCGACGTGGTCGCCCTCAACGACAACGACGAGGCGTCGGTCCTCGGTTGCGCCGCCGCCATCGAGTCGCGCAGCGAACACCCCATCGCGAAGGCCATCGTCGACCACGCCGCCGACCGCGACGTCCCCGACCGGGAGATTCGCGACTTCGAGTCCATCACCGGCGAGGGCGTGCGGGCCGTCCTCGACAGCGAGACGCACTACGCCGGCAAGCCCGCCCTGTTCGAGGGACTCGGATTCGACCTCGAACACGCTCACGTGGCGACGGACGGCGGCGTTCCCGCCGGCGGCGCGTCGCGGACGCCCGCGACTGCGACCACGGGGCGTTCCTCGACCTGACGAACGAGGTCATCCCGCGCCTCCAGTCCGAGGGGAAGTCGGTCGTCCTCGTCGGCACCGAAGACGAGATAGAGGGCGTCGTCGCCGTCGCGGACACGGTGCGGCCCGAGGCGGCGTGGACCGTCTCCCGCCTCCGCGAACTCGGCGTCTCCCGCGTCGTGATGCTCACCGGCGACAACGAACGCACCGCGGCGGTCATCGGCGAACGGGTCGGCGTGGACGAGGTCCGCGCTGACCTCCTGCCCGAGCAGAAGGTCGACGCCGTGCGCGAACTCACCGACGAGTACGAGTCCGTGGCGATGGTCGGCGACGGCGTCAACGACGCGCCCGCACTCGCCGCCGCGACGGTGGGCATCGCGATGGGTGCCGCGGGGACCGACACCGCGTTGGAGACGGCCGACGTGGCGTTGCTCTCGGACGACCTGACGCGCCTGCCGTATCTGGTGGACCTCTCGGACAGCACTTCCTCGGTCATCCGCCAGAACGTCTGGGCGTCGCTCCTCGTGAAGGGCGTCCTCGCGGTTGCCGCCCCCCTCGGCCTCATCACCGTCGCCACCGCCATCGTCGTCGGCGACATGGGGATGAGCCTCGGCGTGACGACGAACGCGCTCCGTCTGGCGGGCGTCGAACCCGAGTCGCCGGACCTCTCGGCGGAGTGACCGGTCGACGAGCGACGCGGCAGAACGTTCTTTCCCCCGGCGGGTAATCTACCGCATAGATGGCCGCTCGCAGGTTCCCGATACTCGCACTCGTCCTCCTCCTCACCCTCTCGGGCTGTCTCGCCCCGTTCGGGGGCGGAGGGTCGCCCATCCCGGTCGGAGAGCAGACGCCGAGCGTCGAGACGTCCGAAGCCTCCGCCGTCGACGGGACGGCGACCCGTCCGCCGACGGCCACCCCCACGGCCGCCCCCGGCGGGTCGAACCCGTGGGGCGACGACCCCGTCGTCGTCGCCGTCTCGGACGCCGCGGACACCGGCCGCGACTGGACGCCCATGGTCCGCGAGGCGGCGTCGTACTGGGAGGAGAACGCCGAGCGATACGCCGGCTTCCCCGTGGAGTACGAGGTCAGACCGGACGCCGCGGACCCCGACATCGTCGTCGAGTTCGTCGACGCGGTGCCCGACTGCGACGGCGCCGAGGACGCCGCGGGGTGCGCGCCCCTCGTCACCGACCGCAGGCAGATAGACCGGCCGGAGACGGTGTCGATTCGAACCGGGTTCTCGGACGAGTCGACCGTCCTCGTCCTCGAACACGAGTTCGGGCACACGCTCGGACTCACGCACTCGGACGCGCCCGCCGACGTGATGGCCAGTCGGTCGGTGCTCTACACGACCGCCCGGCCGAACGCCAGCGAACGGGCGTTCCCGTGGGGCGACGACGAGTTCACCGTCCACGTCGACGCGGCGAACGCGACCGACCCCGAGGGCGCGCGCGAACAGGTCCGTCACGCCCTCAACTACTACGAACGCGGCGCGCCGGGGATGCCGAACAACCTCACGTTCACGTTCGTCGAGGACCCCGCGGCCGCAGACGTCACCGTCTCGTTCGCCGACGAGTCGCCGTGCTCGCCGAACGCCGCCTCCTGCGGCGCGACGCGCGGGTGGGACCCCGACGGCGACGGCGCCGTCGAGACGTACTCGAACCTCCGCATCGTCCTCGTGGACCTCGACACGGAGGCGGTCGGGTGGCACGTCGGCTACTGGACGGCGTTCGCCCTCGGCGCGCAGACGGACGCCGAGAAGCCCGAACCGTTCCGCGACGCCTCCTACCGCGAACGACGGAGCGAGTGGTGGACGTGAGCGCGACGGACGCGCTGCTGTCACGGTTGTCACGCACCGACGTTGATGACGGGTGCGGACGTCTCTCCGACCATGGTCGCCGCACCTGACGTCACCGCCGACGCCGTCGACGACTCGGTCGTTCGCTGGCAGGGCGAGTCGCACGGCCGCCTCCGGACGGCCTTCCGACACGTCGTCGCGGCGACGTTCCTCACGGTGGGCGTCGCACTCCTCGCCGCCGTCGCCCTCGTCGTCGCCGTCGGCGTCGTCGAGGGGGCGACGGATTCTCTCGTCCTCCTCGTCGTGATGCTCCTCGTCGGCGGGCCGTTCTCGCTCGTCTACCTCGTGGCGATTCGCCGGGAGGCGTCGCTGTCGGACC
>NZ_WPCD01000186.1:0-7105 GCF_009741955.1 Halogeometricum sp. CBA1124
TCCCCGCGGCGTGTTCGAGACGCGGTCGGCCTTCGCCATCATGTAGTCGTTCAGGTCGGCGTCCTCGCCGCGCACCTCGACGCGCATCCGCGCCTCCTCGCAGATGACGTTCTGCGCGTTGTCGGCGTGGACCTGCCCGACGTTGATTCGCGTCTTCCCGTCGGCGTGCCGCGGGATGGCGTACAGGTTCTGAATCGCGGTGCTCATCGCCTGCAGGGCGTTTCGCCCCTCGTTCGGCGCGCCGCCGGCGTGGGCCGGTTCGCCGTCGAACGTCACGTCTATCTTCGCGTTCGAGAGCGGGCGGTCGTAGCCGCCGACGATGGTGCCCGTCGCCTCGTCCAGTCCGAGGTGGAGGGCCAACAGGGCGTCCACGTCGTCGAGGTGGTCGGTCTCGCTCATCGGCTTCCCGCCGCGGCCGCCCTCCTCCGCGGGCTGGAAGAACAGCTTCAGCGTGCCGTCGAACCCCTCGGCGTCGAACGCGCGGGCGATGCCGACGCCGATGGCCGTGTGCCCGTCGTGCCCGCAGGCGTGCATCTCCGTCGGGTGGGTGCTGCCGAACCCCTCGCGCGCCGGCCGGTGGTCGTCGTCGGTCGCCTCCGACCGCGCGAGGGCGTCCATGTCGACTCGGACGCCGATGGTCGGGCCGTCGCCGTAGCGCTTCGACGCGACGAGGCCCGTCACGTCGTCCATGTAGTCCAGATACTCCTCGGGTGCGCCCTCGCGCCGCGCGCGTTCCCGCGCGGCGGCTATCTCGTCGTCGGAGGGCACGCCGAGTCGTTCCTCGGCGTTCACCGCGTCCGCGCCGAGAGCGAGGTCGAACCCGAGTCGGTCCAGTTCCTCGGCGACGAGCGCGGTCGTCGGAACTCCTTCCAGCCCTCCTCGGGGTGGCGGTGCAGGTCACGGCGAATCTCGACCAGCGAGCGGTCGTCGAAGGTGGTCATACCCGACGCTCACCGCCTATCCAAAAAACGCGCGGGAAGCGGAGAGGGAGGTCAGACGCGCGCAGGTCGTCGAGGACCGCCTCGGCGGCGCCCGACTCGATGCTCTCGCGGGCCATCTCCAGTCCGTCCGCCAGCGTCTCGGCGTCCTCGCGGGCGTAGATGCGGAACGCCGCGTTGAGGGCGACGGCGTCGTAGAAGTGGTCGTCACACTCGCCGGCGACCACGGACTCCGTGATGGCCGCGGAGTCGCCGGCTACGTCGTCGGGGTCGACTTCGAGGTCCTCGTTCTCGAAGTCCATCCCGTACTCGGCCGTCTCTATCTCGAAGTCGGTGAACTCGCCGTCGGTGGACTCGCCCACCTTCGTGTAGCCGGGGCGGATGTCGTCGTAGCCCTCCATCCCCTGGAACATGACGACGCGGCGCGGGTTCAGTTTCTCGGACTGCTCGAACGTGTCCACGATCTTCTTCGCGAACGCCAGGTGGTAGAAGCTCCCGAGGTGGACATCGGCGTTCGCGGGGTTGGCGATGGTCTCGATGGTGTTGACGAACGTACGGACGCCCATCTGGTCGCGGCGCTCCCACAGGTCGTCGATGGCCGGGTTGAACGCGGGCTGGTAGTAGAAGCCGAAGCCCGTCTCGTCCACCTGGTCTGCGCTCTCCTCGGGGGACAACTCGGTGCGAATCCCGAGTTCGTCGAGGACGTGCTTGTAGGCGTCCTGCTTCTGCGTCGGGACCCGGTCGCCCGAGTGGACGACGACGGGCGTGCCCGCGCCGGCGGCGACGATGCCCGCGGCGGCGCCCAGTATCGCCGTCTCGCCCTTCCCGTCGTAGTTGGCCCCGCAGTCGACGGGGTCGGCGTCGGGTTCGGCGTACTCGACGTGTTCGCACATCACGTCGGCGTAGGCCGCGAGTTCCTCGGCGACGTTGTGCTTCCACCGGTTCGCCAGCCAGAACGCCCCCAGCGTCGTGTGGTCGGGTTCGCCCGCGAGGATGCGTCGCATCGCCTCGCTCGCCTGTTCGCGCGTCATGTCCTCGGCGGACTTCGTGCCCGTCCCCACCACCTCGGTCATGAGTCGCTTCAACGGCCACTCCCCGAACTCGGGGCTCTCCGGCGCTTGTGCCATGGTTCGGAGTTGGGAGCCGCGGGTCAAAAGTGGTGCGTTAGCGATAGCTGAATCGTCGCCCGAACCCGAAATAGGTACGTTCACCGAGTCCTCATAGCCGGCAATGAGCGCACTCTCCGACGACTGGCGGGCCGACTTAGACGAGGTGGACGCCACGCTCATCGACGAGTACCAGAGCGGATTCCCCGTCGTCGAACGGCCGTTCCGCGCCCTCGGCGCGGAACTCGGCATCAGCGAGGACGACGCTCTCGCGCGCGTCCGCGCCCTCCGCGAGGCGGGCATCTTCCGCCGGTTCGGGGCCGTGTTGAACCCACCGGTCGTCGGCAGTTCGACGCTGGCCGCCGTCTCGGCGCCCGCGGACCGCTTCGAGGAGGTGGCCGAGGTGATAAACGGCTACCGGCAGGTGAACCACAACTACCGCCGCGACCACGAGTGGAACATGTGGTTCGTCGTCACCGCCGCCTCCCGCGAGGTGCGCGACCGGATTCTGACCGAAATCGAGGAGCGAACCGGGCTCGCGGTGCTGAACCTCCCGATGCTCACCGACTACTACATCGACCTGGAGTTCCCGGTGATGAACGACGACCGGTTCGCCCGCGAGAGTCTCGCCGAGACCGAAGTCAACGCCACGCGCATCTCCGAGGAGGCGACGGGCGACCTGTCCGCCCTCGAGGCGAACCTCCTCGTGGAGATTCAGGACGGGTTCCCGCTCTCCGCGACGCCGTACCGGGACGTGGCCGACGCCATCGATGCGGACGTCGACGACGTCCTCGCGGCCGTCGACCGACTCCTCGACGACGGCTGTATCAAGCGCATCGGCTGCATCGTCAACCACGTCGTCACCGGCTTCGACGCCAACTGCATGGTCGTCTGGGACGTGCCCGACGAGGAGTTGGACGAACGGGGCGAAGCCGTCGGCCGCCTGCCGTACGTCACGCTCTGCTACCACCGGCCGCGCCGCCCCGAGCAAGACTGGCCGTACAACCTCTTCACGATGATCCACGGCCGCGAGGCCGACGCCGTCGACGAGAAGATAGACGAACTCGCCGCCGACCACCTGCCGTTCGACCACGAACGCCTCTACTCCACGGCGACGCTGAAGCAGACGGGCGCGCAGTACGAGGAACTGGTCGGGTCGGAGTCGCCGTAGCCATCGGCGCGTGACCGCCGGTGACGTCGTGACCGCCGGTCCGGGTCGCCGCCGCGACCGGTCGGGATATATTTGCAAACCTGACACGTCTGTCGGCCCGTGCCCTCCGACGGCGACGCCCGGAACGTGAGCGACCGTGCCGACAGCGCACCGACGGCCGAACGGAGGTCGGAGGGGTGAACCGCGACGACGTGGACGTCGAGCGACTCGCCGGTGCCGCCGTCTTCGTCCTCGGGTTCGCCCTCCTCGACGTTCCGGCGACGCCCGTCGAGTACGCTCTGTGCGGACTCGTCGTCGTCGGGAGCCTCGCGGCCACTATCGAACCATTCCGGGCGAATCGGACGTCCGCATCGGCGCCGGCCTCGTCTACCTCGGCGTGGGCGGCGCCAAACTCGTCGCGGCGGTGGGCGCGCCCAACGTCGTGACTGCCACGGGTCTCGACGGTCTGTTCTCCCTCCTCTTGGTCGCGGACCTCCTCGGCGCCGAGTACCGGCGACGCCGTCCGCTCTCCGAGTGACGAACGTCCTCTCAGCCGTCGCCGAAGCGGTCCGCGAGGATTCGGTAGACCACGTACGCGGCGAGAGCCACGGCGCCGCCGAAGACGGCGCTCTGGACGCCGGCCGGCGGGACGTCGAACGCGAACGCGAGGCCGAACACGAGGGCGACGACGCCGAAGACGATGGCGAGGCGGACCGCGCCGTGAACCGCGCGGAACCTCGCGACGAAGCGGCGACCGGGAGCGGTCGACGCGGCCGGCCCGTACGCGAGGCCCGTCACGACGAACCCGGCGACGAGGAGCGCGGGCGAGACGTCGCTCATCTCGTACAGCGACGCGCCCGAACTCAGGAGTATCAGTCCGGACAGCGCGAGGTTGAACAGCGGCCGTTCCTCCGGGCTGGCGGTGCCGTCTGACGCGCCGGTGTCGGTGCCCGCGGTGTCGGACCCGGTGGTGGAGGGCATCGGCTCTGGTCGACGAACTGACGGGACAAAAGCCTCCTGTCACGACTACCGCGAGAAGGGAGAGACGCGGTAGAGCAGTTGCGCGGCCTGCACGACGCCCGTCTTGGCGACCGACCCGCTCTTGACCGCGCCCTGCTTCGCGACGTAGCCGCTCTTTCTGCGCCGGCGCCGCGTAGTGGCGGGCGCTCGTCGGGATGGGCGTCCGGCGACCCTCGACGCGCGTCGCGCCGTCGCGGATGGCGTCGAGGACCACGTCCGTCGTGAGTTCCGGACGGCGCACGTCCGGGATGTCTATCTCGGTGTACGCGCGGCCGACGTACCCCACCTTGTGCGCGTCGCTGCCGGCGACGCCCGGGTAGCCGCCGGACTGGGCGAACCGGCGTGCGCGGCGGTTCTTCCACCCCGTGAACAGCCACGAGTTGTACACCTCGATGCGTCGGGGTCGACCCCGCGAAGCCGCTTCTTCCGGACGCCGTGGCGACTCCGCTGGAACGGGTGCGGGACGATGGCGACGCCGCCGCGGTCACGGACCCACTCGACCGTCTCCTTCATCGGCGCGCGGCGCGGCGGCATCTCCCGGACGCCGAGACAGAGGAGGTGGCCGTCCGCCGTCGACACCTCCACGCCGGGGATGCCGACCAGCCCGTACATCGGGGCCAGTTCCGCCGCGCGAATCGACTCGTGGATGACGTCGTGGTCGGTGATGACGACGGCGTCGAGACCGATTTCGGCGGCCTGTTCCAGTATCAGCTCCACGGGGTCGTGCGCGTCGTACGACGCGTCGGAGTGAACGTGGGGGTCGATTCGGACGGTGAGGGACACAACGGAACGTTCGCGTTCGTCGGCAAAAAACCGTCGGATTATATGACAACACAGAGCACACGAGCGCTCAGAGAGACGATTTCGGCGTCGAGAGTCGATATGAGTCGGCTACCTCCGAGAAATATATGCCCTCTACTAATAACAGTCTGGTTACAATATTACGCTTCAGCGAAGCTTTAGGCGCGTATGCGTGCTACCGTGTCACATGAGTTCGACCGACCGGTTTCGCGAAGTCGTCTCGCTCTCCGACCTCGAACGCGACGGGCGCGTACAGGCGTCCGTCGACGGGCGGGCACTCGCCGTCTTCCACCACGAGGGGGAGATTCGCGCGGTGGACAACCGCTGTCCCCACATGGGGTTTCCCCTGTCGGAGGGGAGCGTCGAGGACGGCGTCCTCACCTGCCACTGGCACCACGCGCGGTTCGAACTCTCCTGCGGCGACACGTTCGACCCGTGGGCCGACGACGTGCAGACGTTCCCCGTCGAGGTGCGCGACGGCACCGTCTACGTCGACCCGCACCCCGAACCGGACGAACCGCCCGCCGACCACTGGGCCCGCCGACTCGACGACGGGTTAGAGCAGAACCTCCGCCTCGTCGTCGCCAAGTCGGCCATCGGCCTCGTCGACGCGGACGTCTCCGCCGACGACGTCGTCGAACGCGGCGTCCGCTTCGGCGCGCGCTACCGGGAGAGCGGGTGGGGCCCCGGTCTGACCATCCTCGCGGCGATGCGGAACGTCCTCCCCGACCTGCGCGAGGCGGACCGAAAGCGCGCGCTGTATCAGGGACTCGTCCACGTCGGCGACGACTGCGCGGGCGAACCGCCCCGGTTCGATCAGGACCCGTTCGAGACGACGGACGTGTCGTTCGACCGCCTGACCGAGTGGTTCCGCGAGAACGTCGAGGTCCGCGACGCCGACGGTGCGGAACGGGTCCTCAGGACCGCCATCGCCAACGGCGCGGACGACGCCCGCCTCGCGACGATGCTGGCCGCGGCGGCGACGGACCACCGCTACCTGAACACCGGCCACACGCTCGACTTCGTCAACAAGGCCTGCGAGGCCCTCGACCACGTCAGCTGGGACCACGCCGACGCCGTCCTCCCGAGTCTGGTCGAGGGGATGGCGACGGCCGCCCGCGCCGAGGAGCAGTCGTCGTGGCGACAGCCAGTCGACCTCGCGGCGATGCTTGACGAGACGTTCGCGGACCTCGATTCGCTCGTCGCCGCCGGGGCGGGGTCGGCGTGGTCCGCGCCCGAGGGGTTCACCGAGACGCTCCTCGCGGAGGACCCCGAGACCGTTCTCGCGGCCCTCGAAGACGCGATTCGCGCGGGGGCGTCGGTCGAAGCGCTCGCCCGCGAGGTGGCGTTCGCCGCCGCGACGCGCGTGGCGCGGTTCGCGACGGTCAACGAGTTCTCCGACTGGAACACCGTCCACCACACGTTCACCTACGCGAACGCGGTCCACCAGTTGGCCCGCCGGACGGGGGCGACCGAACTCTACCGCGGCGTGTTCGACGCCGCCACGAACGTCTACCTCGACCGCTTCCTCAACACGCCGCCCGCACCGCTCCCCGACCCGGCGTCCGGGGCCGGGGCGGACCCGGCGGACCACCTCGACGCCCTCGTCGAGACGTTCGAGCGGGAGGGCGAGGTGAACGAGGCGGGCCGCCGCGCCGCCCACTACCTCGACTGCGGCGGCGACGTGGACCGCCTCCGCGAGCGACTCGGCGAAGCGCTCCTCCGCGAGGACGCCGGCTTCCACACGTATCAGGCGCTGGAAGCCGGGTTCACGCAGGCGGCGCTCAGGGACGACCCCGCCGAGGTGCGGACGCTCCTCGTCGCCGTCGCGCGCTACCTCGGCGCGCACTTCCCGACGCGGCGGGAACGCGAGCAGACGTTCACCATCGCCGCGCGCCTCCACCGCGGCGAGAAGATTCACGAGGCGTCGAGCGCGGAGTAGCCCTACTCGCTCGCGGCGATTCGCTCGCCCGCGTCGTGCCCGTTCCAGAGGGCGCGGTGGACGCGCCCCTCACCGACCAACCAGCGCGGCCGAGAACAGGCCGCGTCCTCGAGCATCGGATCGATGTACAGCTACGTACGTCTGAGCA
>NZ_WPCD01000296.1:0-3009 GCF_009741955.1 Halogeometricum sp. CBA1124
CGACGCGAGGAGTGCGGAGTCGGCGTGGCAGGCCGGGAGCGTCGAACCCGAGGGGGCGGACGAGCAGTCGTCGACCGACGGCGAGTCCGCGTGGCGGTCCTCGGCGACGGCGTCCAGCGACGACGGCCGACGCGGGACGGCGAGGCGGCGTGGCGGGCGAAGGCCGGCGACGACGAGGCGACGGGGAACGAGGCGGGCGACGACGAGGCGACGGGGAACGAGGCCGGCGACGACGAGGCGGCGTGGCGCGAACGGGCGACGGCGTCGCCGGGGACGAGTGACGACGACACCGGCGAGGCGTCCCGCGCCTCGGCCACCGACGCGGAGGCGGCGTGGCGCGAACAGAGCGCACCGACGCCGGTGACGGCCCTCGAAGCGGTGGACGACGCCTACGCCGACAGACTCGCCGACGCCGGCATCCGGTCGATTCGGCGACTCGCCACCGCCGACCCGGAGAGCGTCGCCGACGCCCTCGAACTCGACCGGCGACGGGTCGAACGGTGGTGCGAGGCGGCCCGCACCGCCCTCGACTGAGCCGCCACCGAGAGAAGTTTTTACTCTTCGAGTTAATTTCTCTGTACGCCATTTTCGGCATTTCAACCGCTATAGAACGCACATAACCGGATTGTGGCTTGAAAGTCACAGATTCCTAACGACACCAGTTTTATATATTTGCTGACCCGACTCGAAACCGATGAGAACCGGTGACGCGACCGACGGAAGCGGCCCCGACCGGCCGTCGGCGACGCGCCGGCGGACGCCCCCTGTTGCACGCTCTGCCACGACACGCGGAGGTGCGTTCTGACCGATGGCCACCGAGGAGAAACCAACTTCGACGGAGACGGCATCGAACGAGACGACTATCACCCAGATTCTCGACGTGGTGGCCCGCGCGGCCCCCGAGATTCGCGCGGGACTCCCCGGGCGGCGCATCTACGCCGAGCAGAACAACCCCTCCGGGGAGACGCCGATGGAGGCGGACATCTACGCCGACGAGATGCTCTGCGAGCGACTCGGTGACCTCGACGGCGTCGGCGAGTACGCCAGCGAGGAACGACAGGAGGTCATCGACACGGGGTCCGGGCTCTCCGTCTGCGTGGACCCCCTCGACGGTTCCTCGAACCTGAAGCCCAACAACACGCTCGGAACCATCCTCGCCGTCTACGACGCCCCGCTTCCGGCCGCCGGGTCGGACATGGTCGCCGCGGCGTACGTCCTCTACGGCGCGACGACGACGATGATAACCGCCTACGACGATACCGTCACCGAGTACGTGGTTCAGGACGACGGCGAGTACGAGGCGGTCCGGGAGGACGTGACGCTCCCCGAGGACCCGTCGGTGTACGGCTTCGGCGGCCGCGTCCCCGAGTGGATAGACTCCTTCACGGAGTACGTCCGCGAAGTCGAGTCGGACCCGAGCATGAAACTCCGCTACGGCGGGTCGATGATCGGCGACGTGAATCAGGTCCTCACGTACGGCGGCATCTTCGCCTACCCGACGCTGACGGACCACCCCGAGGGGAAACTCCGCGTCCAGTTCGAGGGCTACCCCGTCGGTTACATCCTCGAAACCGCCAGCGGACGCTCCTCCGACGGCGAGCAGTCGCTGATGGACGTGGAGAAGGACGGCCTGCACGCCCGGACGCCGGTGTACGTCGGCAACGAGGAACTGGTCGAGCGACTGGAAGCGGCACTCGACGACTGAACGACTCGGCGCTCCCCCAGTCGCCGGCCGTCCGGCAAATTCTACATAGAAAACAATTTTGAACTACCCCGCACAGTCCGGGGTATGAAGGTCCGAATCGGTGCGGACGCGACCGACGACGAAGCGTCTGCCATCGCGAACGCCCTCGCACGACACCTCGACGCGGCGGTCGAAGTGTACGCGGGCGACGGGGACGACCCCGCCGCGACGGCCGACGCACCGACGACAGAGTACCCGTTGGACGACGAGTTGGGCCCGACCGACCGGGAGGCGAAACTGCGCGAGGAGATACGGGACATCCTCGAGGGCGGGCCGGCGAAGTACCGCGACCGCCTCGGCGAACAGGGGAAACTGTTCGTCCGCGACCGTCTCGACCTCTGGTTCGGCTCGACGGGCGCGTCCGCGGACGAGGGTTCCGACGAGAACGGCATCACCTTCGAGGACGGCAAGTTCGCCCACTTCGACGGCTGGCACCCGGACAGTCCCGAAGTCGAGCGACCGGACGAGAACAACCGCCTGCCCGCCGACGGCCTCGTCACCGGCGCGGCGACGTTCGAGGGCCGCGACCTGCACTTCATGGCGAACGACTTCACCGTGAAGGCCGGGTCGATGGCGCGGCACGGCGTCGAGAAGTTCCTGCGGATGCAGCAACGCGCGCTGAAGAACGGCAAGCCGGTCCTCTACCTGATGGACTCCTCCGGCGGCCGAATCGACCAGCAGACGGGCTTCTTCGCCAACCGCGAGGGTATCGGGAAGTACTACTACAACCACTCGATGCTCTCGGGGCGCGTCCCGCAGATATGCGTCCTGTACGGCCCGTGCATCGCGGGCGCCGCCTACACCCCCGTCTTCGCCGACTTCACCGTCATGGTCGAGGGGATGTCCGCGATGGCCATCGCCTCGCCGCGCATGGTCGAGATGGTCACCGGCGAGGAGATTTCGATGCAGGACCTCGGCGGCGCGCGGATGCACGCCGAGGAGTCCGGTAGCGCCGACCTGGTCGCCCGCGACGAGGCGCACGCCCGCGAACTCGTCGCGCAGTTGCTGTCGTACCTCCCCGACAAGGCGGGCGAGAAACCGCCGCAGTCGGAGACGGTCCCTCCGAAGTACTCGCCCGACGGCATCGACGAACTCATCCCGGAGGCACCGAACCGGCCGTACGACGTTCACGACCTCCTCGACAGGGTCGTCGACGCCGAGTCGGTGTTCGAACTCAAGCCCGACTACGGGACGGAGATCGTCACCGCGTTCGCCCGCATCGACGGCCGTCCCGTCGGCGTCGTCGCCAACCAACCCGCCCAGCG
>NZ_WPCD01000074.1:0-15158 GCF_009741955.1 Halogeometricum sp. CBA1124
AGACGGACGGCTGATGGCCGGAGCGCGTCGCGTGCGGCGACGGTCAGTCGGTGGACGGCGATAATCACCAGCGGGTCGGTCGAGCGACTCGGTATCGAGGCGGGCGACGGAGGTGGACGCGTCGTGAGGCGACCGAAGTGATGATCGAGAAGTAGG
Organism: Halogeometricum sp. CBA1124; assembly: GCF_009741955.1. Lineage (NCBI taxonomy): Archaea > Methanobacteriati > Methanobacteriota > Halobacteria > Halobacteriales > Haloferacaceae > Halogeometricum > Halogeometricum sp. CBA1124. The sequence continues at coordinate 157 of NZ_WPCD01000074.1, forward strand.
CCTCACGGCAGACCGGCGTCCGACACCGAGTCGAAATCGAGACAGGTCAGGCCGAATTTCAAATCGCGTCGAGGAGAGTCTTCACTGCTCGCGGTGTTCGCCAGGAGAAATCCGCTCTCCCCGATTTGAACGGGGGGCAAGCCGATCTACAGTCGGCTGCTCTACCAGGCTGAGCTAAGAGCGGTCCATCTACTCGTAGCGCCGTGGCAAGACTTAAGAATTACTCATTGGTCGTCGCGGGCCGTCAGAAATCGCTCGGTCGCACGGTCCACGCGCGCCTGCGCGGCGTCGAGTTCGGGAATCGTCTTCGCGTTGTACGCGCGCTTCGAACAGTCGACGTGGTCGGGGACGATTCGGTGGGCCGCCATCGACGCCTCGGCGATGGCGTTCTGTTCGTCCGCGGCGTCCCACTCGGGCATCGCGAGGCGCGAGACGGTGGACTTCGACAGACTCGACTTCCCGCCGGAGGAGATGTCGCGGAGGCAACGCTGGTACGGCGCGGAGTTCAGGAGGCCGCAGAGGTAGTGCGCCTCACGTTCGTCGTCGGTGCCGACGAACATGCAGTGGTCGCCGGGGACGACCGGTTTCTCGCCGAGGAGGGGGTCCTCGACGGTGGAGACGACGGCGAAGTGCGGCTTGAAGCCGAGGCGGCACCAGACCACTTTGTAGTCGGCCCACGTGTAGGGGCCGAGACCGAACAGCGAGTAGAACGGCCCGTCGTCGAACCACGACGACCCGCGCGCTTCGAGGCGTTCGCGGTTCGATTCGAGGTAGGCGTACGTGTTCGGCGTCTCCCGGCGGACGGCGTCGGCGTTGTCCTCGCCCGCCAGTCGTTGCGGGACGAGGTGTCTGTCGTGACCGAACAGGCCGTACTTCACCACGTGCTTGGACTTCAGGTAGGGGTAGACGTGGTCCGGTTCGATGCCGTGCGCCTCGATGGTCTCCCGGTCGAGTGCGTACACGGCCTTCGCGTCGTCCTTCACGCCGTGGCGGATGCGGTAGTCTGCCGGGCCGAGGGCGCGGCGTTCGGCGTCCGCGCGGACCCACGGCGACGCCTCCGCGGAGGGGTCGGCGGGGATCAGCGCCGTCTCCTCGACGGCGAGCGTTCGGCGCATCGCGGCCAGAGAGTCGAAAGCGGGCGTCTCGCCCTCGCGGGCCCACCTCGTCGTCGGGATGTTGCCGCCTTCACTCGCGTCCGCCGCGGCGCCCACGTCCAGTCGGTAGAGGGCGGTGCCGGCGGCGACTTCGCGGCCGAACGGTGACAACGACCCGAAGTCGTGGACGCGGCGCATCGACAGCGGTCGGTCCCCGACCCGGCGACGACGGAGGAGTTCGCCCGCCGGGCCGGTCGTCAGGTCGCGCTTGAGGACGAACGCCGCGCGGCCGCCGTCGCGGAGCAACTCGTGGACGCAGGTCCACGCGAACGGCAGCGACAGGTCGTCGTTCGCGTAGCCGAGACGGGCGTCGCGCCCGCGACGGGTGAACAGGTCGAGGTCCGGGTCCGCCATCGGGCCGTCGCGCCAGCGGTCTTTCACCCGCGGCGTCAGCGAGTCCCACGTCAACCACGGCGGGTTCCCGAGGAGGACGTCGGCGCGGACGCGTCGAGTGGCGGGTCGGACGCCGTCGTCGTCACCGCGTCCGCGAGGACGACTCGCGGGGTGAACGACGCGACGGCGTCCCGACGCAGGAGCGGTCTGACTGCGAGGACGAGCGCGAGACGGGAGGCGCGGACCGCGACGGGGTTCACGTCGAACCCGCGGACCGACCGCGCGATTCGGTCCGCGGCGTCCGACGCAGTCGCGGCGTCGAGAGCGTCGACGTCGGGAGCGTCGGGGTGGTCGTCGACGAACGCGTCGAGTTTCGCCCGCGCCGCCGCGGCGAGGAACGCGCCCGCGCCGCACCCGGGGTCGAGGACGACTCGGTCGCGGAAGTCGTCGTCGCGCGCACCGTCGTCCCCGGAGTCGTCGTCGCGGACGCTCTCGACGGCGAGTTCGGCGAGGCCGGTCGGCGTGTCGTAGCGGCCGAAGACGCGCCGGACGAGGCGCGAGACGGTCCGGCGGTGGAGCGTCGCCACGGCCGCCGGCGGCGCGGTCCGGACGAACGCGGCGGCGAGTTCGGCCAGCGTCTCCCGCGTCTCCGCGGGCAGGTCGTCGGCCACCGTCGCGTGGACGGCGCCGAAGCCGGCGGCGAAGGATTCCGGCGCGTCGAATCGGGCGTCGAGAGGCTCCGACGCGTCGGAGTCGGCCGGTTCGACGGCGACCGAGAACGAGCGTTCGGCGGCCGCGAGGTGCGTCGAGAGGAGGAAGTCGAGCGAGAGCGACTGGACGAACGCCTCGCGGGCGACGGCGTCGGCGTCGCCGGGGAGCGAGTCGTCTGCGTCGTCCGCGAGGCGGTCGAACACCGCGCCGTGGTGGTCGCCGACGAACGCGCGCCACGCCCCGTACGTCGCGGCGACGGGCGTTCCCCCGTCGTCCGCGGCCCCAGTGTCGGCCGAACCGAGTCGGTGACGGAGGGCGTCCCGGTACCGGTCGAGGACCGCCTCGTAGCGGGCGAGTCGGTCGTCGCCGAGGCTAGCGTCGGCGGGCCGTGGTGCGGAGTTCATCGTGCGAGTGGCGGCGCGCGGACGCGTGGACGCCGCCGTCTGGACCCGACGAGGGACGGTCGACAGTTAATGGTACCCGTCCGCGGGCGGGAAAAAGGCGGTCCGGGGCGGGGGCGGATCCGTCGCCTCAGGTCGTCAGGTCGCTCTCGGTGACGCGGACGCCCTTCTCGGCGAGGTGGCGCATCTGTCGCTGGGCGAAGTCCTCCTCGCTGGTGCCGCGGGTGGCGAGGACGTAGACGAGGGCGCCGCCGGCGGGGCGCATCGTCCGCCCGGCGCGTTGGGCCCCCTGTCGGCGCGACCCGCCGAGACCGGAGGCGACGACGGCGAGTTCGGCGTTCGGCAGGTCGATACCCTCGTCGCCGACGCGCGAGATGACGAGCGTGCGGCGTTCGCCGTCGCGGAACTGCCGGAACAGGCGTTCGCGATGGCGGTGGCGCATCTCGCCGCTGACGAACGGCACGTCGAGGGCCTCGGCCATCGCCTCGCCCTGGTCGAGGTAGTCGACGAAGACCAGCGCCTTCGACTCCGGGTGCTGGCGGAGCAGTCGGCGCGTCTCCGCTATCTTCTGCGGGTTCATCGACGCGAGTTGGTGGCGCTCCCGCCCGTCGGCGCTGGCCCACTCGTTGCGGGCGGTGTCGTCGGCCCACGGCACGTACCGAATCTCGACTTCGGGCTCCTGCACGTAGCCCGCCTCGAACAGTTTCGACCAGTCGGTGCCGATGGGCGGGCCGATGAGCGTGAATATCTCCCGCTCCTTGTCGTCCTCGCGGATGGGGGTGGCCGAGAGGCCGAGTCGGTGCTTGGCCTGCAGGTCGGCGCTCCGGCGGTAGATGCGAGACGGGACGTGGTGGACCTCGTCGTAGACGATGAGTCCCCACTCCCGGTCGTCGAACAGCGAGCGGTGGCGGTCCATCCCGGCAGTCTGGTAGGTGGCGATGGTGACCGGCCGCACCCGTTTCTCCCCGCCGTGGTACTCGCCGATCTGGTCTTCCGTCAGAGAGGTGTGTCGCAGAATCTCCTCGCGCCACTGCGCGGCGAGTTCGCGCGAGGGGACGAGGACGAGCGTCTCGCCGCCGACGGCCGCGAGGACGCCGATTCCCGTCACCGTCTTGCCGGCGCCGGGCGGTCCGACGAGGACGCCCGCCTTCTGGTCGATGAAGCGGTCGACCCAGTCCCGCTGGTAGTCGCGGAGTTCGACGCGGAGTTCGACGTCGAGGGGCGCGCCGGATTCGAGGTCACGGTCGTCTTTCACCGGGTAACCGGCCTCGTAGAGGATGCGCTTGATGTGGGCCTCTTTCCCGTCCCGGACCCAGCTCTCGGTGTCCGAGATGGGCGCGACGAGGTGTTCCTCGTCGAGTTTCTGCCGGGCGACGTTGCCCATCAGGCTCTCTGAGGCGCCCTCCAACACGACGTAGTCGTCCTCGTGGGTGTAGAGTCGGAACTGGTTCGCGCGCTTCCACTGGTTCTCCACCCACGTCTCCAGATGCGGCGACCGGCGCGGGAGCACCGACCGCATCATCGACAGGAGGGCGTCGAGGTCCTCGAACGGCGCCTGCCACACGTCTTCCTGCCGTATCTTGTAGAGGTAGCCCCGCGTGCCCGCGTTCCGGTCGCCCGTCGAGTCCACGAGGTGGGCGAACTGCGCGAGGCGAGCGCGAGTGTACTGCGTCGGCTGGTCGACGACGATTTCGCGGCGTTCGGGGAACAGGACGATTCGCTCGCGGTCGGCGAGTCGGCCCCACTCGCTCGGGTAGTAGACCACCGGGTCCGTCGAGACGTCGACTCGCTGGAGGGGGCCGTCGGCGGCGAGGGCGTCCAGCGCCTCGGAGGCAGTCGCCTGCGAGAGGCCGAGTCGCCGGGCCGCCTGCTGGGCGGTCACCACCGGCCGCCCCTCGGCTTCGAGGGCGCCGTAGAAGTCGGCGACGGTGACGTCCTCGACGGCGACGGTGGCCGGCGTCCCGGACGCGTCGACGGCGGTGGTCGGCGTCTCGTCTTCCGCCGTCTCCGTCGACACCGCCTCGTCCATCGACACCGCCTCGTCCGTCGACGCCGCCTCGTCCGTCGACGCCGCCTCGTCCGTCGACACCGTCTCGTCCTCCGTCGTCGGTTCGCCCGACTCGTACTTCGGCGGAGCGTCGTTCGACGGGGCGTCGGACGGTCCGTCGCCGTCTCCGGCGTCGTCTTCCGTCATCGTCTCCACTCAGGAGACCGGCGGTGAAACGGCTTGCGCTGTCGGCCGTCGAAGCGTCTCGCGGAGTCTCGGCCGTCCGCGACGCGTCCGTGGTGTCCGCGACGCGTCCGCGAACCGCGTCGGCGACTGCGGGGCACGTCGCGCGAGGGGACGGCTCACCCCATCGTGCTGTACCGGGTCGGAGACATCCGTTCGTACACGCGTCGGACCTCGTCGGTCACGTCGATGAACGAGGGGTACTCCTCCAGCGTTCGGATTGCGTCGAGGTAGACGTAGTCGACGGGTTCGTCGGCAATCTCCTCGAACACCTGTCGGGGTCCCGACTCGCCGACGGCGACGAACGGCCGACCCTCCGGGTCAATCTGCGGCGTCGTTCCGTGGTGGCGATACACCGTCGCCATGGCGAGTGCGCTTGCGAGGGGGACCTGACCGGGCGTCAACTGCCACGTCACGTCTCTGTCGTCGTACTCGACGGTCGAGACGTAGCCGTCGTCGAAGCGGAAACACCGGACCGTCTCGCCGTCGCGTCGCCACCGCGTCTCCGTTCGTCGCGGCCGGTCGAGTTCCCATCCCCGTTCGTCTGTCGGTGCGGCGTCGGTCGAACGCACGGCGTGAGTGACCCACCGGAACGGCGCGGCGCACCACGACCCAAGTCGCCGAACGCCGCGCCCTGCCCGGTGGAGCACCGAGGGCGTCATCACCGGAACTACGGTGGCTGGCCTTATCGAACTGACGGATGGAGCGGGGAAGATTCGGAGGCGGCTTTTTGTCCCAGTCGAACGTGTAGTAAGTCGACATGGGATACGTTGTCAAGATGCCGAAGCTCGGGATGGACATGGATCAGGGAACGGTCGTCGAGTGGTTCGTCGAGGAGGGCGGCGAGGTGACGGACGGCGAGGTGGTGGCCGAAATCGAATCGGAGAAGACGACGGGTGAGGTGCGCGTCCGACAGGACGGCGTTCTCCACCACCGACTCCTCGCGGAGGGAGAGGGTACGGGCCCCGGCGGCGCCGTCGCCATCGTCGGCGACGCCGACGAGGACGTGTCGGACCTCCTCGCGGAGGCGACGGGCGGCGCGGCGGCGGCCGAGGCGGACGAGTCCGCAGGCGAGGCGACGAGTGGCGAGGAGACGACAGCGTCGGCGGCGGCCGCGGGCGATACGACCGGCGAGTCCGGCGGCGGCGCGACGGCCGACGCCGGCGGTGCGACGAGCGACTCCGTGAAGGCGACGCCGCGGGCGAAGCAGCGAGCCGACGAGTTGGGCGTCGACCTCTCGTCCGTCGACGGCACCGGGCCACAGGGTGCCGTCTCCGCCGACGACGTCGAGGCCGCCGCTGAGAGCGGGGGCGCGGCGGAAGCGACCGCCGCCGACGCGGACGGCGAAACCGCGGCGACCGGTGCGGCGGCCGAGGCGGAGAGCGGACGCGCCGAACACGTGTTCGCGCCGCCGCGCGTCCGGCGTCTCGCCCGCGAACTCGACGTCGACATCGCCGCCGTCGAAGGTACCGGCGGCGACGGACAGGTGACCGAGGCGGACGTGCGGGCGTTCGCGGAGGGGGCGGGCGGCGACCGCCGAAGCCGGGCGAGCGACGGCCAGACGGCCGCCGAGCGCGTCGGCACCCGCGACGAGGAGCGACCGATGAAGGGGATGCGGCGCACCATCGCGTCGCGCCTCGGCGAGAGTTACCGCGAGTCCGTCCACGTGACGGTCCACCGAACGGCCGACGCGGAGGCGTTGCTCGCGGCGGCCGACGCCGCCGACGAGGGGTTGGCGCCGAAGATTTCGGTGACCGACGTGCTGTTGCTCGCCCTCTCGGCGACGCTGGACGAACACCCGGCGTCAACGCGACGTACGAGGACGAGGTCCACCGCCTCCACGCCGAGCAGAACGTCTGCATCGCGGTGGACGTCGAGGAGGGACTCGTCGCACCCGTCGTCCGCGGCGTGTCGACGCTCTCGCTGTCCGAGTTGGCCGAGAAGCGTAGCGAGGTGACCCAGCGCGCCCTCTCCGGGGAGTTCACGATGGACGACCTCTCGGGGGGGACGTTCACCGTCTCGAACCTCGGCGTCCTCGGCGTCGAGTCGTTCGACCCGGTAATCAACCCGCCGCAGGTGGCGATTCTCGGCGTCGACACTATCGCGGAGGAAGTCGTCCCCGTCGGCGACGGCGACGTCGGCGTCAGGAAGCGAATCGGATTCGACCTCTCGTTCGACCACCGCATCGTGGACGGTGCCGACGCGGCGCGGTTCCTCGGTTCACTGGTCGAACACGTCGAGAACCCGTGGCCGCTCGTCGTCGCCGCCGGCGGGCGCTGAGAGCGGTCGACCACTCACTCTTCGAGATAAGTGGCTTCCCACGTCTTGCGAGCGTCCAAGTCGCGGCGGCCTCTCGCCGTCACGGTGTAGACGTTCGTTCGACGGTCCCGTTTGCCCTTGTCGACCAGCCCTTTCTCGACCAGGGTGTCGAGGTTCGGATACAGACGACCGTGGTGTATCTCCGTCTCGTAGTAGTCCTCCAGTTCGTCCTTCACCGCCAGTCCGTGAGGCTCGTCGAGACCGGAGACGACGATGAGGAGGTCGCGTTGGAACGCGGTCAGGTCGTGCATCACTCTCCGTGTTCGCTCCCGGCGCATAGTTACTGTCCGAATAGTGAGACGTATCGAACCGATACCGTCCCGTAAGCGTCGGTTGAACCCGCTCGCGGTTCGCGCGGGCGACTGCGTCGACTCGGTAACGACTGTGCCGAGTCGGGGGCGGCGCGCGCCGGCGACTCGCGAGCAATCGCGGCGATGCTCGCTCCGCCGGGGTCGGGCGGTCACCGACGCGGTCGTGCGTTCGACTTTGTCGGGCGCGCTACGGGTGCGTCTCGTCCGGTTCGGGCATCGATTCGAGGTTCGTCGCCGTCTCGAAGACGACGCCGTTCAGTTCGTCGGCCGTGTCGAAGTACCAGTACGGCACCTCGCCGTAGACGCCGCTCTGGACGACGGGCATGCCCGCGTCTTCGAACTTCTCGACGACCGCTTCGGTGTCCTCGAAGGCGAAGCAGGCGACGTGGTGGAGGCCCTCGCCGTGTTCGTCGAGGTGTTCGGTGTAGAGGCTCGGTCCCTCCAGCGGTTCGATGAGTTCGATCATCGTCTCGCCCGCGTACGCGAGCGCGAGAATCATCGAGTAGTCGTGCGACTCGCCGCGGAACGTCGTGTCCGTCAGCGTCGGCGGTTCGAACCGGAAGACGTCCCACGGTCCGAGTCCGAGTATCCCGCCGAAGCGCTCCATCCCGTCTTCGATGTCCTCGACGACGAAGGCGACTTGGCTGACTTCGGGTATCTCCACGTCCAGGTCAGGCACGTTCGGAGCCATACCGGTGCTACGACGTACACGACGATATATCATGATAGATGATAGACAGACAGTCTCCGTCGCTGAAGAGTGCGCGCGAGAGCGGAGGTGGAGGTGGTCGCGCGCGGGCAGGGTGCCGACCCGTCGGGAGCGACTGCGCGCTCAGGGCCGACTGAAGAAGCCGTCGCGCGCCGCGCGTTCGTAGACGGCGTCCACGTCGACGACCACGGGGCCGTCGGGGACGGGTCGCACGTCGATGGTGGCCTCCCTGACTTCGAGTTCGCGTTCCCCGTCCACGGAGACGACGCCCTGTGGAAGTTCGAACGTCGTCGTCTCGTCGTCGTCGAGGCGGTCCCACGCGCGGACGCCGAGGCGTTCGACCACGCCGGGAACGGTGATGGCCCGGACCGTCTGCTCGCAGTCGTCCGGCGGACCGAGACGGAAGCCGACGCCGCCCGACTCCTCCGGCGGGTGGAGCGAGAGACCGCCCGCGATGCCCGAGAGGCCGATTTCCGTCGGCGAGGCTCGCGAGACGACGCCGCCGACGACGCGACTGGCGTCGAGGATGGCCCGCGTCCCGACGAACTGCTGGTCGAGGACGCCGAGGGTCGCGAGGCCGCGGATGGTGCGTTCGCCGTTCGCCGTGTCCGCGACGGCCTCGACCATCCCGTGGCGGTACGTCGTCTCCGCGCGCGAGACGCCGCCCGTGGCGACGAGTGCGGCCGCGCCGCCGGCGACGGTGCCGTCGATGGCGTTCGGGAACACGTTGTTCGTGCCCGTGGAGACGCTGACGACGGGGACGTCCTCGATGGTGTGCGCCACGTCGCGGTTGGTGCCGTCGCGCCGAGGACGACGACGCGTCGGCCGCCGTCGCGAACGCCGCGGCCGCACGCCGGGTGTCGCCGCCGTCGCCGGCGACGGACATGTCGAGGAGGCCGACGTCGAGTTCGGCCGGCGACTGGTCCACGATTCGCTGTCCGAGGTTTCCCCGGTCCGGCATCACCAGCACCTCGACGTCGGGTTCGAGCGAGAGTCCGGCGAGGACGCACTCGGCGGTCCGTCGCTTCTCGTAGTCGTCGCTCACGCTGGCACCGCCGGTGAGGCGGCGGATGTCCCGCCCCGCCGCCGGGTTGACGACGAGGCCGACAGTGGCCGTCACTCAGATCACGCGGTCGATGGCTGCGCGCACGTCCCCGGCGTGCGGGAGCACCTCCTCTTCGAGGACGGGGCTGAACGGGATGTGCGTGTCGGCGACGCCGACGCGCTGAATCGGCGCGTCGAGGCTGAAGAACGCCTTCTCCTGTATCCGCGCGACCACCTCGGCGTGAGTGCCGTACGAGAGCGGACTCTCGTCGGCGACGACGAGTCGGCCCGTCTTCTCGACGCTCTCGACGAGCGTGTCGGTGTCCATCGGGTACATCGACTGCAGGTCGATGACCTCCAGACTGGTCTCGCCCGCGAGTTCCTCCGCGAGGTCGAGCGATTCGCCGACCATGCGCTGGGTCGCGACGACGGTCACGTCGTCGCCCTCGCGTTCGACGCTCGCCTGCCCGAGGGGGATGGTGTAGTCGTCGTCGACCGGCACCTCGCCCTCCTGTTCGTACACCGCCTTGTTCTCGAAGAAGAACACCGGGTCGTTCGACCGGATGGCGGACTTGAGCAGGCCCTTCGCGGCCCGCGGCGTGCCCGGCGCGACGGCCATGATGCCCGGGAGGTGGGCGAACCAGGTGTGTAGCGTTCCCGAGTGCTGACTGGCCGCGCCCATCCCGCCGCCCTCGGTGGTGCGAACGGTGACGGGCATCTCGGTCTTCCCGCCGAACATGTAGCGGTTCTTCGCCATCTGGTTGAGTACCTGTTCGGCGCAGACGCCGAGGAAGTCCGAGAACATTATCTCGACGACCGGGCGACTGCCCGTGGCGGCCGCACCGACGGCCGCACCCATGAATCCGGCCTCGCTGATGGGCGTGTCGCGGACCCGTTCCTCGCCGAAGTCCTCGACGAGGTCACCCGTCACGTCGAAGACGCCGCCGAACAGACCCACGTCTTCGCCCATGACGAACACGTCCTCGTCGCGGTTCATCTCTTCGCGGAGGGCCTGTCTGATGGCCTCCCGCATCGTCATCGTCTCCGTCTCCGGTACGCCGCCGCCTGACTGGCTCTCGGTACTCATCGTGGTTCACCTCCGTCGGCCCGCATCTGGGCCGCAAAGTCCGATATCTCGGGGACGTTCGCGCCGAACATGTCCTCGTACGCTTCGCTCGGGTCGGGGTAGTCCGCGTCCTTCGCGCTGTTCGCCGCGTCGTCTATCTCCGCGCTGACCTCCTCTCGCAGGTCCTCGAACTCCTCTTGCGTGAGCGTTCCCGCCTCGACGAGGCGGTCCTTGAACGTCTCGATGGCGTCTCGGTCCTTCCAAATCTGGACGTCCTCCTCGCTGCGGTACGGCTGGTGGTCGCCCTCGAAGTGCCCCTCGTAGCGGTACGTGTCCGCCTCGATGAGCGTCGGGCCGCCGCCGTCCGCCGCACGAGAGCGCGCCTCCTCGACGGCCTCGTACACCGCCGTCACGTCCATCCCGTCGACCGTGAACCCCGGGATGTCGTAGCTTCTGCCGTCGCCGACAGGTGTTCGACGTTGTGCTGTTTCTCCATCGGTGTCCCCTCGCCGAACTGGTTGTTCTCGATGACGAACACCGCCGGGAGGTTCCACGTCGCCGCGAGGTTGATGGCCTCGTGGACCTGCCCCTGCGCGACGCGCCGTCGCCGAAGAACGCGAGCGCGACCCTGTCCTCGTCCTTGTAGTCGGCCGTCAACGCCGCACCGGTCGCCAGTGGCGGTCCCGCGCCGACGATGCCGTTCGCGCCGAGCATCCCGGCGTCCACGTCGGCGATGTGCATCGAGCCACCCTTACCGTTGCAGTAGCCGTCTCGCTTGCCGTACAACTCGGCCATCATCTGGTAGGGGTCCAGCCCCTTGGCGATGCAGTGGCCGTGACCGCGGTGGGTGCTCGTGATGTAGTCGTCCTGTTCGAGTGCCGACACCGCACCGACGCGACGGCCTCTTCGCCGATATAGAGGTGGACGAACCCCGGTAGCTCCCCATCCGCGAACAGTTCACCCGCTTTCGTGTCGAACTCACGTATCGTGAGCATCCGCCGGAGGATCTCCAGTTGACCCTCTTCGGATTCGATATCTATCGTTACCATACGATGTAGAGGTTATCCACCGAATATAATAATCGTTTATGTATATTATTGGTTTCTGACGTGGATTGGGAAAACACAATTCGACAAACCGTGAGAAATGTTTCCGATACCGGAGAAAGTACCCCTCCGGTGAATGTGCGGAGAGGGACGACGGAGCACCGACGCGTGTAGGGAGGGGCGGACACCGGGTTTCCGGTGAACGAGGCGGTGCCGTCGAGGGGGGAGGACGTCGCCGACGCCGACTGGAAATCGAGGTTGGGTGCGGAAGAACTGACGGTGGTCGTCCCGTGTCGGGGGTAGCGAGACGCACACCGGATTTCCGGTGAAATACGTTCCGGTTCCCCCCGTTCGGGGGCGTCGATGGTGACGGTATCGAGGGGACGAGTGTGCCGCAGAGACACACCGGGTTTCCGGTGAGATTTCGCAATCGGCACGTGTGTGCGAGGAGAGGGACGCACACCGGGTTTCCGGTGAATCGGGAAGCGAGCATCCGTCGGCGAGTGACCTCCCCGGTTCTGCGAAGGAACGACCGTGCTGTACCTACGACGAGAGTGCGCCGTACCTACGACGAGAGTACGTCGTACCCACGAGGAAGGCACGTTAGATCCACGACGGGAATGTGCTGCTCCCCATCGAATACATCGCCGGGCGGACACCCAGTTTCCGGTGAACTCGGTCGAAAACGCCACGTAGAATGCTTTTGCCTCGAGACCTTTCGCCCCCGTGTGAACGTCGTCCACACCGGGTTTCCGGTGAAAGAGCATCGCTCGTAGCTCGTCGTCGGTCCCTACCGTTCCCCGCACTGCCGACGGCGTGTTCCGGCGTACGCTCCCTGTCCTCCTTCGAACAATCGCGCGAGAGTATCGGATAGTGGACTCGATGTATAACAACTATTAAATAGTTGTTTAGTGTAACGTCCATTGATACACTCGCGAGCGAGTTATCGTTCGTCACTCGAACGTGCTGCAACGGAAACGGGCCTTTTCTGACGGATGGAGATGGAACGCGTCGAGAGTGCGGCGTCGTCCCGTCGTCGGTGCGGACGCACCGCTCCCTCTGTACCGATACTCCCGCCCTCCGTTCGTCGATGCATCGGCTTCCTCCGTGTCGACGCACGTCTTCTGTGCCGGTGCGCGTCCTCTATGCCGATGCCCCTGCCCTCCGGGTGTCGACTCGTGGCGTCCTTTACCGCTCTCGAGGCAGTTCGCCCCGGCTTGTGAGCCGAACACACCGGGTTTCCGGTGAATCGATACCTCCGTTTCAGCTGCACCAAACCCCCCGTCGACACCCCGTTCACCGGAAACGTGGTGTGTGTGTCGCGCGCCGAGATGGCAAACCATTTCACCGGAAACACGGTGTCCTGTAGTATGCCGAACACCAGCGACGACCTCTTCACTCGGGAGGACCCCATCTTCGCCAACAAGGAACTCCTCGAAATCAACCACCTGCCGGGGGAGGGTCGTATCGTGGGCCGCGACGACGAGATTTCCGACCTCGCGGCGGCGGTGAACCCCGCCATCTTCGGACAGAGTCCGAGCAACGTCCTCATCTACGGCAAGACGGGGACGGGAAAGTCCCTCTGCGCGAAGTACGTCTCCCAACGCCTCGTCGAGACGGCGGGCGAGGAGGACGTGAAGGCGACGTTCGCGTACGTGGACTGCGCGCAGGACACGACCGAGACGCAGGCGGTCCAGACTATCGCCGACAGCGTCAACCGATCCGAGGTAACCGGCATCAAGGTACCCGACAAGGGACTCAGTACCTCCACGTACTACAAGCGACTCTGGCGCATCCTCGACGCGCAGTACGACGTGGTCCTCATCATCCTCGACGAGATTGACAAACTGAGCGACGACGACATCCTCATGCAACTGTCGCGGGCGGGCGAGGCGGGAAAGATCGCCCAGTGTAAACTGGGCGTCATCGGCATCAGCAACAAGATTCAGTACAAAGATCGGATGGACGAACGGGTCAAATCGAGTCTCTGCGAACGCGAGTTCGTCTTCCCGCCGTACGACGCGAACCAACTCCGCGACATCATGGACGCCCGCAGCGACGCCTTCCGCGACGGCGTGTTGGACTCTTCGACGATTCCGCGGGCCGCCGCCCTCGCCGCCCGCGAACACGGGGACGCCCGGAAGGCCATCGACATCCTCCGGTACGCGGGCGAAATCGCCCAATCGACCGCCGCCTCGACGGTGCGCGAGGAGTTCGTCACGCAGGCGCGCGAACGCGCGGAGACCGACCGATTCCGCGAACTCATCCGCGGTTCGACGCCGCACTCGCGGTACGTCCTCCAAGCACTCGCGATGCTGTCGCTCTCGAACGAACGACAGGACGGCTTCCGGACGAGTCGCGTCTACGAGGTGTACGAGAACATCTGCACCGGTCAGGGGTCGGACAGCCTCTCGCTCAGACGGGTCCGAGACTTACTGAAGGAACACGCCTTCCTCGACATCATCGAACAGTCGAAACACAGTGGCGGCAGCGCCGAAGGGAGTTACACGAAGCATCAGTTGTTGGAGGACCCGCAGGTCGTCCGTGACGTCCTCACAGAAAACGTCGGTACGTGAGGCGCCGAAGAGTACGAGGCACGGGCACTCTCCGGCGCGAAACTCACTATCTGCGGCGGTGGCGGGCCGAAGCACTGCACGTCTCCCGGTGGGTCGTCTCGACGTGACAGCATCTGGTAGTTCGCGAGATACGACTTATATCTTATCACGCCGAAAGTGACTGAAACAATCACGCGTGAGCGACCCGGTCACTCGGTGGCCCTGTCGTCCGCGACGCCGGTCGGCACGTCACCGCCCTCCTGCGTCGCCGTGAAGGGACGCGTCGATTCGCGGCACCGCCGGAACGTCCGCTCCGCCCACGCGACGAACTCGTCGTCGGTGCCGTCGACGCTCGCGAGAATCGTCCCCTGACTGTCGTAGGCGGCCAGATAGGCGTGACCGTCGATGATCATGAGGCCGAAGTCCAGTTTCGCAGGGGCGACGAACAGTCTGAACTGGTCGAGTTCGAACGCGCGTTCGAGGTCGTCGGGGTACTCCGAGGCCGACGTCTCCAGGACGGCTTCGTCGACGACGAGTTCGACGCTCGACTCCGGACCGATGACCCGCGCGGCCGCCTCGTTGAAGATGCGGCTGACGATGGGCGTTATTCCACGGAACCGCTCGACGTGTTCCTCCCCGGCGACCGTCAGAAATCGGTTGATGGGGGCGTGCGGGTTGTCCGCCGTCGCCTCCGCGGCGTGGAGTCGGTCGAGGACGACCGGGTCGAGGTCGACGGCGACGTCGCCGAGGTTCGAGAGGAGCACCGAGAGTCGGTCGGCGACGGCGACGGTCGCCTCGAACTCGTCGTAGCTCTCCGCGACGACGTCGCCCGCGGCGGTGAGTGCGTACCGTCCGTCGTCCGTCAGTTTCTCGACCCAACCCCTGTCGGCGAACGCCGTCACGGTCCGTTGTGCAGTCTCGCGCGCGCACGAACATTCCGCGGCGAGTTCGGAGGGTCGGTACGGCTGGTCCCGGAAGGGGCCTCTGAGGACGGCAACTCGGCTCTCCGACCCGACGAGAAAGGCGATCTCCCCGCGTGCACTCATGCAGGTATCCTTGTTCGGCCGACGGCATCACCCTTTGGTACCTTCGGGTGCTCGACGACCGGTCAGTCGAGCGACCG